>JAFYEQ010000222.1 GCA_017544185.1 Oscillospiraceae bacterium | reverse complement strand
TGCGGGAGCAGAGATAACGACCTTCTTAGCACCAGCATCAATGTGAGCCTGGCTCTTGTCCTTAGAGCAGTAGAAACCTGTGCACTCGAGGACTACGTCAACGCCGATCTCGCCCCAAGGGAGCTCAGCAGCGTTAGCCATAGCGTAGATAGTGAGGGTCATGCCGACTACAGTGATGGTGCCTGCCTCGTCGTCAGCGGTAACAGTGTGAAGGTTCTCGCCGATGATGCCGCAGTAGCCCTTCTGAGCAGTATCATACTTGAGAAGGTGAGCGAGCATGGAGGGCTTGGTGAGATCGTTGATGGCAACTACCTCATAACCGGGAGCATCGAACATCTGCCTGAAAGCGAGACGGCCGATACGACCAAAACCATTGATAGCAACTTTTACTGACATTGGGAACTCCTCCTACATGTAAAATGTTAGATGTGTGGGGCCACTGCCCCTTGCTATTATAATACCATATTTCAAAGGATCTTTCAAGTGTTTTTTTGCTTTTTTTTCAAAAAAAGCAAAAATCAGTCAAAAACAGCTATATAGCGCCCATAAGTTTGAGAATAGTCCCGCCATGCCTGTGTCTTATGCCGTATAAATGGCTCTGCTACTGCATCTGCGGCTGCAGATGCATGAGATGTTCACTGAAAACAGTATCCAGTTCTGAGGAGAGCGTCCTTGTCTGGGCCGCCAGCATCCCCCTAAGCTTGACGTCATCCTCGGCCTCGAGCCCCTTGTTGTCTGCAAATCTGAGCACATCATATATTATTATCTCATCCAGCTTCCTGCAGAGCTCATCCATAGCTATATGTACCAGTGCACTGCGGTCTCCCGCGCCTCCCGAGAAGAGCTGTCCCATATATGCAGAAAATTCGTCTGCCAGCTGTCTGTCGCTCTTTAGAGCCGTTATAAGATCCATATCCATACCTCCTGATATAGCTTGAGAGAAGTCTTTTATCATTTTACCGATGGATGTGCCGTCATGTCCCATGGCGGCACAGATCCTGTAACATTGAACAAAGATCCGTCCAAAACGAGCCAAAGATCCGTCATGTTGGTATTTTGCATAAAAAATATGCACACACGCAATTGACGATCAGTGTAAAATGTGGTATAATAGCATCATAGGCCCCACCGCACGTTCACAGGCCGCGGATATTCCCCGATCTGTGAACTATATAAAACGCTATGATATAAGGAGATGCCATGAACGGTCAGATAAATGTCATCGTCTCACGAGCACCAGATCTGATACCGGGTATGGTGGAGATGGTACAGAAGGTCAAGGATCCACTCATACTCGTACCCGAGAGCTTTACGCTGACTACAGAGCAGGCTCTCATACAGGCGGCGCCCTGCAAGGGCTTCATAGGGACACAGGTGTTCTCCACCACCTCGCTTATACGTGAGATACAGGAAAGAGCAGGCTCCCCCGAGAAAGGCGCCATATCCTCGGACGGACGGCTCATGGTGCTGAGCCTTCTGCTGATGGAGCATAGGGATGAGCTGAAGTTCTATAAGGAGAACGCGACCCAGATCAGCATGGCTCAGAAGCTGTCCGAGCAGATAGCCGATCTGACCGACGGCGGCTTCGATCCCGATATGCTCCTTGATATGGCAGAAGAGGATCGGGGCGCGGACCGCAGCACGTCCTACAAGCTCCACGACATAGCCCTGCTGTGGAAGGAGTACCAAAAGGTGCTGGACAAGGGCTACGCAGACCCCGACACCCGATGGAACATCTGTATGGAAAGGCTGGAGAGCAGCGGGCTCATGCAGGATATGGACCTTCTGATCTACGGCTTTGATTATATAAATATGAACCTGACCCGTCTGGTGCTCACCGCCTACCCGCTGGTGCGCTCCGTGACCATAGGGCTGATCAGCGATACCGAGCACGACGACCGCTATATCTTCGAGTTCGCGTCCAATTCCGTAGGCCGCTTCGTGAGGCGCATGAGAGATGCCGGGCGCTCTGTACACATCGAGTCGTACAGTCGCGGGGACGACCATACCGATGCCGGCATACGATATATCGAGCGGTGCATATTCTCTATGCAGCGCCCTAAGGCAGTTCCCGATATGTCCGCTATACATACCTACTACGCCCCCAATACCACGGCAGAGTGTCTGTACACCGCTCAGACGCTCATAAAATGGCATCGTGACGGCATAGCATGGCGCGATATGGCGGTGGCTGTATGCGATGACAGCACCATATCATCTATGCTGCCGTTGATACTCTCGTCGGCCGATATACCCTTCACTCACCGCAGCGGCGCGTCTATGATGCTGTCGGAGTATGCACAGTACTTCGTAGCCACACTGCGCTGCATACGTTCGGGATACAAGATGGAGGAGATGCTGAGGCTCATACGCTCGGGGCTCACAGGGCTCACAGAGGACGAGATCATGGACATGGAGAACTATGTCCGAAGATACGGCATCGACCGCAGCAAATGGCTGCGTCCCTTCAAGGAGGACGAGAAGGACAAGGACCGCGCCAAGACAGCACATCTCGAGGAGCTGAGGCAGCGCATCACAGAGCCTCTTGCGGCTCTGAAGAAGACACTGTCCTCCAAGCGATGCACGGGAAGAAAGGCTGCAGAGGACATATACGAGCATATGATCTCCATGGGCATATACGACACGCTGCTCACTCGCGAGCAGGAGATGACAGACAGCGGCGAGATGCTGGGCGCAGACCGCAACAGGCAGGTATGGTCGGCAGTGAACGATATGCTGGATCAGCTGGCATCCTTCGCGGGAGATATCCATCTGTCCCCCGATCAGCTGTGTCTGATGCTGGAGTCGTCCATATCCGCCAAGAGCATAAAGTCCCTCCCGCAGGTGGCGGACTCCGTGGTCATCAGTACCCCCAATATGTTCTTCTCCCCCGGGCTTCGTGCGGTAGCCGTCGTTGGCCTGCAGGACAAGGCAGCATCAGCTCCCTCTGCACTGCTCACCCAGTCCGAGTGCAGGACGCTCTGCCCCGACGAGGACTCGGCGGGCATAGGTATGACCAGACGCGAGGCTGCTGCCCGCGCTAAACAGGACATATACCAGGCGATCGCCTGCGCTACGGAGCAGATGCTGTTCTCATGCTCTGCCGCCCAGCCCAACGGGCGGGTGCTCGTCCCCTCGCAGGTGTTCATAGACGTAAAGAGCATGATCAGAGACCGCGCTCCCCAAAACGACCACGGCGGTCTGGAAACGGACGAGCTGCTCCCCTTCATGCCGCAGTTCGCGCTGGAGCGCCTTGCCGTAAGGCTCAGGGCTGCAAAGGACGGACGCGACGCCTTCCTGACCTCGGACGATCCGGAGGACGATGTATGGCGCAGCTCCCTGTCCTATCTTTACAGCGATCCAAAATGGCATGACAGCGTGGTATCCGTACTTGACGGTCTCCACGTGAGCCTCAAAGGCAAGGGCATACCGCCGCAGCTGGCCTCCAGGCTCTACGGTGAGGACAGATTGTCCGTATCCTCCATCGAGACCGCAGGCACCTGCCTGTACTGGGCGTTCCTGTCCTATGCTCTGAAGGTGGGGCAGCGCAAGGAGTTCACATTCGAGACGGACTCACAGGGCACGTTCTCCCACAAGGTGCTGCAGGACTACTTTGACGCCGCCATGAAGATCCCCGAGTTCCCCATGATCGAAGACGATCAGGTATCGTCTATAGTCGACGGCATCATCTCAGATCTGACCCAAAGCTGGGAAGACGGGCCCCTCGGTAAGAACGCATCCTCCAGATACAGAGGCGAGGAGATAGTCGACACAGTGCGCATGGCTGTAATGTATATGGCAAGGACGCTCCGCTCCGTGCCGCATTTCAAGCCCATAGGGATGGAGATAGGCTTCGGCAGGATGAGCTCTGAGGGCACGCCTCTCCATTTCCCCCATGTGACGCTGGAGCTGGAGGACGGCAGGCATATCACCGTTTCGGGAAAGATAGACCGTCTGGATGCTCTGGACATGGGGGATGGCAAAAAGGCCCTTATGGTATATGACTTCAAGTCAAGTGACAAGGAGATCCACGAGGAGGCGCTGGATGCCGGGCTGCAGATACAGCTCCCCATATACCTTGATGCGGTATCCAAAGGCATGCCCGACAGTATCATCGCAGGAGCGCTCTATCAGCCCGTAATGGAGGCATTGGCCGAGGCAGACGATGATGACAGTGCCAAGATAGATAAGGGCATAGAGAACAAGCTCAAGTCCAAGGGCATATTCCTTGACGATCCGCTGATCGAGTCCGCCTGCTCTCCTGTAGTGAAGACGAAGAAGAAGGACGTGCTAAGTGCAGTGAGCGCGGAAGGGCTCACGGATATCATAGAACGCAGCAAAAAGAGCGCTGCTGCCATAGCTCAGCGTATGTTCTCAGGCGATACCACGCCCTGCCCCATAAAGACAGGAGATACATCGCCCTGTTCATACTGCGGCATGGCCGATGCCTGCCCCATCGACCCGAGGCTCGAG
>JAFYEQ010000221.1 GCA_017544185.1 Oscillospiraceae bacterium | reverse complement strand
GTCGGGAGCCATATCATACGCCGAAACGAGATACATCACTGCGAGCAGGGCGGCATCATCGGGCGCATGGGCGGCGTGTTCTCAGTGATCGAGGACAATCACATCCACCATATCAACAATATGATGGAGCTGGGCGGCGCAGAGGTAGCGGGTATCAAGCTCCACGCAGCCATAGATGTGATAATGCGGCGCAACCATATCCATCACTGTGTTATGGGTATATGGACGGACTGGGAGGCGCAGGGCACCCGCATCACTCAGAACCTGCTCCACGACAATATGCGTCCTGCCTTTGCCGAGCAGCTCAAGGGCGGCATGGGACCTCAGGATATATTCGTCGAGGTAGGTCACGGTCCTACGCTCATAGATAATAACATACTCCTCTCCGAGGAGACGCTGCGTATGCCCACAGAGGGGCTGGCGCTGGTGCATAACCTTATATGCGGCTCCTTCACGTCCATAGATGAGGGCTGCGATACGGTGGTAGAGGGGAAGCTGCGTCAGCGCTATACCCCCTATCATATCCCTCACCGCACGGAGGTCATGGGCTTCATGACCATACTTCACGGGGACGACCGCTTCTATAACAATATATTCGTTCAGCGCTTCCACCGTCCCGAGGGCACGGAAGATCCGGAGTATTACAGGGTGGGCACTCACCGTTTTGACGACTTCCCTACCTACGATGAATGGATAGATCAGTTCGACGTGGGCAGCGATACGCCTGATATGGGTAAGCTGGCTGCAGGCCACTTCGGGTATCTGCCGGTATGGTGCGGCGGCAATGTGTTCCTCGGCGGAGCAGTGCCTTCCAAGAAGCATGACAAGGACGCTCTGGTCAACGATACCGATGCGGTATCCATCGAGCTCACGGGGACAGATGCAGAGCCGTTACTGGAGACGGATCTTTACAGGCTCATAGGCAGCTATACCGCGGGGATGATATCCACCGATACCCTCGGCGAGGCCTTCGAGCCCGAACAGAGGTTCGAGGATGCATACGGACGGGATATCGTGTTCGACACGGACTACAGAGGTGACCACAGAGGCGTGAGGGTACTGCCCGGTCCCTTTGCGCAGGCAGGCGAACGTTTTACAGATCTGGTATGATCGGAGGATAATATGACAGCTATAATAGATTACGGTGCAGGCAACATCTTCTCCGTGAAGAACGCCTGCGACAGTCTGGGCATAGACACTGTGCTCACCTCGGACAAGAAGGTCATAGAGGATGCCGACCGCATCATACTCCCGGGCGTGGGAGCGTTCCCTGCGGCTATGGACAAGCTCATAGCCTCGGGACTGGTGGACACCATAAGGGCCGAGGCACAGAAGAAGCCCTTCCTTGGGATATGTCTGGGTATGCAGCTGCTCTTCTCCAAGGGATATGAGTTCGAGGAACGTGACGGTCTTGGCCTCATCGAAGGCGATGTGAAGATCATGGCCCCCGAGGGACTGGATATACCTCATATGGGCTGGAACAGGCTCATCCGCAACAAGGAGTGTCCTCTGCTGCACGGTCTGTCCGACGAGCCCTATGTATACTTCGTACACTCGTATTCGGCACGCTGCGCCGATGAGGACGTGGCAGCCTATACCGACTACGGTACGCAGGTAGTGGCGCTGGTGTCCCGCGGGAACGTATACGGCGCACAGTTCCACCCCGAGAAGAGCGGCGATGTGGGGCTCACTATGCTCCGAAACTTCGCAGCGCTGTAGATCTGATAAACATATCATCCGACAGCCAATGGCTGTCGGATATTTTTATGGCCAACTGTTCCTGATCTGATACCTTGTCCCTTGTCTCTGGCAATTGCATCTCTTTACTGCGATATTTATGAGCAGATAAGTATAAGACCCGTCATAATGCTCATATGATCGTGCGTTATGTACAAAAGATCGGGCGAAAGGCTGTGCAAAAGGTAAAAAGCGCAAATAGTGCTTGAAAAGTTCATATTTTTGTGTTATGATCTTTACAAGAACCAAAGTGTCATGAATGATACTATTGGATGATCGACTACAAAAAATTTCACAGGAGGTCGCTTATGCATAAGGAAGCGGGAGTAAGACAGAAGATGAAGATAGTTGAACTGATAAGGATGTTCAACGAACTGACAGATGAAGAGCATGTGCTCACGATCTACGATCTTATGGAGATGCTCCGTGAGAGGGGGATAAATGCCAACCGCAAGACCCTGCTCGACGATCTGTCCCTGCTCGAGGAGGACGGATATCCTCTGAAGTTCAGGCGCATCAGCAAGAAGAAGGGATACTATTTCGCATCCAAGCAGTTCGAGACGGCTGAGCTGAAGATACTCGCCGATGCGGTATCCTCCTCCAAGTTCGTCACCGAGAAGAAGTCCAAGCAGCTGGTAAAAAAGCTGCGCTCTCTCACCAGCAAATACGAGGCTGAGTCCATAGACACCAAGTTCTATGTGCCCAACCGCGCTAAGACAGGCAATGACAGGATATACGCAAATATAGACCTTATCAGCGAGGCTCTCAAGGAGAAGAAGCGCATCACGTTCAAGTACTTCGACCTCTCCTCCTCCAAGAAGAAGGTATACCGTCCTGCTGCATACATCGTATCGCCCTACAATCTGGTGTGGAACGACGGCTTCTACTATCTGGTATCGGGCTATGAGGGCCATCCCGAGGCTCCCACGTCCTTCAGAGTGGACAAGATGGACGATGTAGCTGTTATGGACGTAGAGTCCGCACCCGCACCTGCTGATGTGGATCTGAAGAACTATATGAACATAGCCTTCTCCATGTTCGGCGGCAAGAAGGAGACCGTGAAGCTCAGCTTCGATGAGTCCCTGGCCAATGCCGTGATGGACAGGTTCGGCGCGGATATATCCCTTATACCCGCCGAGGGAGGCTTCACCGTCAACGTGGACGTGATACCTTCTCCTGCGTTCTACAGCTGGCTGGCACAGTTCGGCTCCAAGGCAGAGCTGCTGGGCCCCGCTGATGTGCGCAAGGCCTTCAAGGATCATATGGCCGACGTCCTCTCCAAGTACGGCAAGTGATAAACGTACTTCTGGGCGGAGATGTAGTGGGATCGCGGGGCTGTGAGTTCGCAGCCCGTGCGGTCCGTTCCCTGCGCGGTGAGGCCGATATCGTGATACTCAACGGAGAGAACTCCGCCGACGGCAACGGGATCACCCGTGAGTCTGCGGAGCAGTTGCTGGCTGTCTGCGATGCGGTGACCACGGGGAACCATGTGTTCAGACGTCGGGAGATCATGGACGCGATCGACGGTATGCCCTATGTGCTGCGGCCTGCGAACTATCCCGAAGGCGCTCCCGGTACGGGCCTGTGCATCATAGACAAGGGATCTTATCGGCTGGCAGTGTTGAACATACGCGGCAATGCCTTCATGGATCCGCTGGACGACCCCTTCGGGTGCGCAGAGCGCATCCTGGGGGAGACAGACACGCCAAACGTTATAGTCGACTTCCACGCGGAGGCTACCTCCGAGAAGATGGCGATGGGCTTTTTCCTGGACGGACGGGTATCAGCGGTGCTGGGCACCCATACCCATGTACAGACCGCCGATGAGACCATACTCCCGAAGGGGACGGCGTATATCACCGACGTGGGGATGTGCGGCACGGAGCTGTCGGTACTGGGAGTAGACCCGGTACTTGCGGTGCAGAAGCAGCGGTACAAGCTGCCCGTGCGCTTCACCGAGGCGAAGGGCGAGCAGATCTTCTGCGGCGTGATAGTCACGATCGACGAGCACAACGGCAGGGCGTCCGCCATACGACGCATACAGATACGGGAGAGAGATCTCACGCGGTAGTTTACATTATACAGAATGGAGCCTATGACATGGAAGTACTCAAAGTCTCAGCAAATTCCTCCCCGCATATGGTAGCGGGCGCCATCGCCAGCGTCATGCGCAACGACGGCAAGGTGGAGATACAGACCCTGGGTGCGGGCGCGACCAATCAGGCGGTCAAGGCTATCGCCGTGGCAAGAGGATACCTCGCTCCCGTGGGGATAAACATAGTATGCTCGCCGCTCTTCGGAAAGATAGAGATAAACGGCGAGGAGCGCACTGTGATACGCTTCATATGCTTCGACTGCGAAGCAGGCTGAGCTTCCGGAGGCAGGGAGCGGATACGGTGTGATATTTCATCCATGTATAACAAGAGCCGCTGCGTGATGCAGCGGCTCTTTTGAC
>JAFYEQ010000220.1 GCA_017544185.1 Oscillospiraceae bacterium | reverse complement strand
TTTGTCATAGCTGATAGCGGAAAAAAATATATCGGCACACTTGTATACTGGAGGAACAGATTAAAAATGGCAGGCTTAACACTTAAAAACAGTTATAAGAAATATCCGGGCGGCGTTGTCGCTGTTTCAGATGTAAATTTAGAGATAAGAGATAAGGAGTTTATCGTTCTCGTTGGACCGTCAGGCTGCGGTAAGTCAACAACTCTCCGTATGATCGCTGGTCTCGAGGAGATATCAGAGGGCGAGCTTTATATAGGCGACAGACTCGTTAATGATATCGCTCCTAAGGACAGAGATATCGCAATGGTTTTCCAGAACTACGCTCTCTATCCGCACATGACAGTTTTCGAGAACATGGCTTTCGGCCTTAAGCTCAGAAAGGTTCCGAAGGACGAGATCAAGAAGCTCGTTGAAGAAGCCGCAAAGATACTCGATATCGCTCACCTGCTCGACAGAAAGCCGAAGGCTCTCTCCGGCGGTCAGAGACAGCGTGTTGCGCTCGGCCGTGCTATCGTTCGTGATCCTCAGGTATTCCTTCTCGACGAGCCGCTGTCCAACCTGGATGCGAAGCTCCGTGCACAGATGAGAACCGAGCTCTCGAAGCTCCACAAGAAGCTGGGTACCACGTTCATCTACGTTACACATGACCAGACAGAGGCTATGACGATGGGCGACCGTATCGTTGTTATGAAGGACGGCTTCGTTCAGCAGGTGGACACTCCCCAGAACCTCTACACCAGCCCTGTCAACCAGTTCGTTGCAGGCTTCATGGGCTCTCCTCAGATGAACTTCATCGACGCTCATCTCCGCATCATCGACGGCAAGTACACCGTTGAGTTCGGCTCCGAGGATACAAAGACATCCAGAGGCAGAAAGTTCTATGTTGAGATCCCGACAGCCAAGGCTGACGCAGAAGCACTCAACTACTACGTTGACAAGGACGTTGTCCTCGGCGTAAGACCCGAGAGCATCCACGATGAGGAAATGTTCATCTCCACAGCTACAACAGGCATCATCGAGGCTAACGTAGACGTAACCGAAATGATGGGTGCAGAGACCTATCTGTACCTCACCTGCGAGGGCATCCCCCTCACCGCCCGTGTTGATCCCAGATCCACCGCTCGTCCTCAGGACAAGATCAGCGTGGCTCTCGATCCCAACAAAATGCACATCTTCGACAAGGAGACCGAGAAGACCGTCATCAACTGATGATAGACTTGCTTACAAGACCGCAGCTGACGCTGCGGTCTTTTTGTTGGCTATGAGGGCGTACCTGTGTGTGCGCCCGTCTTCATATCACGCATAGAACGATGTAAACAGCACAGATCCGCCCTGCGGGATCTGTAGGATGCTACATGATCTCTCATGCCCTCTTGACTTTTATACATACTTATGATATAATTGATACGTATATATGTAAAGAACACATGGGCGGATGCGCACCTTACGGTATGGGCGTGGCCCCATGAGATGCTTTTTCTGTATAAAGCTTTTTCGATGGAAAAAGGAGGAACGATATGAAAAAAACGATAAGGATAGTCACGGCGGGCTTGCTGGCGCTGGCTCTCGTGAGCGGTGCTCTGCCCGCAGTGACCGGAGGTCTCCTGCCGGACAGCTTCGGCGCCGTGGTGAGCGCGGAGGGTGAGATCTCATATGTGACTGCGGACTGGGACGGCACTAAGGTGGTCACAGACACTGAAACGGTCGAACAGGGAGGGTATACAGAAGTCACAGAAAGTACACGTAGGCTGCTAGGCGGAGCATTTGTGGTCAAGGGAAATGTCACGCTCAGTAGAACTCTATATGTTGGGGGCTATGGTGATGTGGATCTGATCCTCTGTGACGGTGCTACGCTCACGGCTCCTAAAGGGATCGTTTTCACCCGTAGTGGTGATAGCGATGCTACACTGAATATATATGCGCAGCAGCTCGGCACAGGTAAATTGGTAACGTCCGGTGACATAGGCTGTGCCGGCATAGGCGGAAGCCCCGGATCCTCATGCGGCACTATAAATATCTACGGTGGGAATATAAATGCCACCGGAAATTTGACATGTGCAGGTATCGGCGGTGGCTGCGGTAGTGGATCTTTCTCTGACAATGGCACTGTAAGGATCTACGGCGGCACGGTGTTCGCACTTGGCGGAGGCGGTGCTGCCGGTATCGGTGCGGGCGTTTATGGTGAGGGTACTGCCGCTTATTTAGGTGCAAGCGGGATAGTTGAGATCTACGGCGGTAATGTCACAGCTGTAGGAAGCAAATACGAGAATGGATCCTATGAGTTCACCGGTGCCGGTATCGGCGGCGTGTCTCAAAATAGCGAACACAGCAGTGAAGGCGGAACTTTCAGGATCTTCGGCGGTGAGGTACATGCCGAAGGCGGAGAATTCGCCGACGGTATCGGCAACGGACCATACTCCGATGATCACGGCGTGATCGAGTTAGGCGAAGGCATTGAACTTGAGACCAGCCGCGACAACAAGAACTGGAACAAATACACCGGTACACGCGAACGTTATATGCGCAGCTTTCCAATCGTGGTCTATACTCATCATGCGAGAGTTCCGGCCACATATACGGATGAAGGCCATATAGAGTACTGGATGGGAAGCGACGGCCATTACTACTCCGATGACCACGGCACACCGCTGGCGGATCAGAACGGCGACAACGTGGTAAATATGAATGACATCATACTGCCAAAACTGGAGATCCTGATGCAGGCAGACCCGTCCGGCAGTGCGACAGGCAATCTCGCCATGAACATATACATCCCGATCCCCGAGGACGAGTGGGCGGGAGACTACTTTATATCACTCGTTAATGGCAGCAGCAGTATCTCGCACTACGTGAGTGACCTTGATGAAACGGCTCAGGGCTATGTGCTCCAATTCGAGACCCCTGCCAAGAACATGCGGGATGAGTATGCGTTAGAGCTGCAAAAGGGCAGTGAAACTCAGGCAACAGGCTATGTCTCCGTTTACGATTATGCAGATACTGTCACCAAGGGCGACTATGATGATAAGGTCAAGGCTGTGTGCCGTTCTATGCTGTCCTACGGTGCTGCCGCACAGGTGGCTCTAAACTATAAGACCGGACAGATCGAAGGCATGACGCTCGCCGGAGAGGGTGCGGACTATTCGAACGTAAAGTTTGAAAGGGCGGCTTTTGCAAAGGTGGCTCTGAACGAGAGACTGGAAGCTAATGATGCTCCGATACGTTACGAGGGCATGAGCCTCGTGCTGAAGCACGATCCCTATCTGTCGCTGGCATTCCGTGTAGTCAGCGGTACGCAGGACGGAGCGATAGCATATCTGCAGGAAAAGTTCCAGATCGACCAGAAAGAGATCACCAATGTGGAGAAGAACGGCAAGAAGTTCGTGGTCATAAAGACCGATCCTGTTGCGATCAACAAACTGTTGTTCAATTACAAACTTACCTACGACGATACAGTCCTAGACAGCCCATATACAGTGGATGTCAACGCAGGGCAGTACATGTCATGGGCGATAAACAACAAAGATGAAGATCTCGCAGCCGTTAAGGACGTATGCAAGGCGCTGTACAACTATTATGAGCATGTAACACAAAACTGACAGGGGGAGAACAGATATGGAAAAGGAGTATGTATCTCCCGAGCTGGAGATAATAGTATTTGGGACGGCAGACATCATGGAGATGTCAGATCCGGAGAACGACCCGAGCAATGATGAGCTGCCCTATGGCGGATGACCGCTGATCACATACCAGCATGAGCTGATGACAAGACGCTGCGCCGTGGCCCTATCGGGTCGGTGCAGCGTTTTTCATGATGATCGTTATGGTGCAGGAGAGCGGGATCGGACCGCCGACACTCTGTTCTGTGCTGTAAATATCTTTCCCAAGACATATCTTTCGATGCTCTACCACTGAGCTACTCCCGCATATCGGCACATCGGGACTATGTCGTGATGTGCCGTCGTTCATGCTACATCGGTCTTTTTCCAGGGGACATCATCGTCATTGGCCTTGAAGTTGTACACGGGCTTGATGATCTCCGTCACATCCACCGTGTCGTTTATCACGTCCACGATATCCTCCAGCGACTTGTACGCCATAGGCGCCTCGTCAAGGGTGTGTATGTTCACGGAGGTGGAATATATCCCCTCCATGGACTTTACATACTCCTCCAGAGTTATGCTGTCCTTGGCCGCGGAGCGGGACATTACCCTCCCTGCTCCGTGAGGTGCGGAGAAGTTCCACTCGGCGCAGCCCCGTCCCACGGCGATCACAGAGCCGTCGCGCATATTGATCGGTATCAGCACTCTCTCGCCCTTGTGGGCTGCGATGGCACCCTTGCGGAGTATCATCTCGTCGGTGTCGATATAGTTGTGTATGGTGTGGAAGGCATCGACTGCGGTGAGCCCTGCCATCTCCAGAAGCTTCTCTGCGATCAGCTCACGGTTGCGGACCGCGAACTGCTGTATGATCTTTATATCGGCCAGATAGTCGTCCATGAAGCTGCCGTAGAGCCAGCACAGCTCCTCGGGTACCAGAAGCTCCTGTGCGGCATAGGAGCGGTCCAGCTCTTTGAGCGCGGACTGGATCTCGCTGCGTCTGCCCTCTGCCTTGTATACGGTGATGATCTCATCGCGCATCTTGTAGTACTTCTCCTTGCCCTTGTGCAGATCCACCGCAAGGCTCTGATAGTAGTCTGCCGCCTGCTTGCCCAGATTTCTGGAGCCCGTGTGTATCACGAGGAAGTATCTGCCGTCGGAGGCTCTGTCGATCTCGATGAAGTGGTTGCCGCCGCCGAGGGTACCGAGAGAGCGCTCTATCCTTCTGGTATCCTTCAGGCTCCTGTAGCAGCGGAGAGCTGTCAGGTCGAAGCGGGCGATCCTGCCCTCCCATACGTTCTTGCCGGAGGGTATGGTGTGTGCCGCTCTGTCCACCGCCTCAAGGTCGATATCTCTCTCCCCGATCTCCACGGTATACATGCCGCAGCCTATATCCACGCCTACCAAATTGGGGCATACCTTGTCGGTAACGGTCATGGTGGTGCCGATGGTGCAGCCCTTGCCTACGTGTACGTCGGGCATGATGCGGATCCTGCTGCCGTCGGTGAGGGCATAGTCACACATACGTCTGATCTGTGCTATGGCGGCATCCTCTACCACCTTGGCATAGCATACCGCTGTATTTCTCTGTCCTGTTATGTCGAACATAGTCATCTATCCTTTCATGGCGTCCGCACGCATGACGTGCGGACGTTTGATCACGCGGTTATCACCGCGTATCTCTCCGCGCTCAGGGTCTTCATCATGTACTCATAGGGCGAGGTCTCGCCGGATATGACCATCTCGAAGATCCTGGGGGAGAAGCCGGAGACCAGCACTGCGCCCCGCTCATCCATCCGCACGGGCTGGTGAGCGTTCCTGCTCTGCACGTTCCAGAACACTATCTGGGGAAGTGCATAGCCATGCTCTGCGAAGCTCTTACGAGCGTGCTCGAACACGGTCCTGTCCGCATGGCTGGTGATGCTGTTGAACTCCATATCGGAGATCAGTATCAGCGTCTCGGGGAGCTCTGACGCAGGGAGCTTGTTGTTCACGGCTGTGCGCAGTATCAGGTCGAACACTGCTTCGATATTCGTATCGGCTACCCTGCTGAAGGACGCCGCGTACTTTGCTCTTTCCGCGAAGGTGTCGCCCTTTATGCGGATGAGCTGAGGACGGTCGGAGAACTCCATGAAGCAGCCGCCGAACACGCCGTCGTTCTTCTCGGCAAGGTACAGTCCCAACGAGAACGCTACCGAAGCGGGCGTGGGGGTGCCGGAATACATGGAGCCCGAGGTGTCTACCACCGCGAGGGCCCTGCCTCCGCCGTATACGGGAAGGCTCGCCCACATGGCTTCCAGAGCATCCTGCTCTGCCTTATCCATGGGGACCCTGCCGCGATGTTCGAGGACACGCTCCACGATCTCGTAGGGGTATATATTGCCTGCGTGCATAACGGCTTCGCCATTTGCCACAGACTGGATATAGCTGCCGTAGCGTTCTCCGTCGTTGCGGATGAACGCGCGGCGGTACTTGTACATAGCACGGGAGCACTGCTGCGAGTAATCGAAGGTGTAGTCGCGGGTGCGAAGATGCTCTTCGATGATGTCTATGCGTCTGCGGAGAGCGGTCAGCGTCCTGCGGTACTCCCTTTCGGTCATGCCGAGGCGCTTTGCCAGATGCCTTGCGGTCCTGACGGTGTGCATGCTGCTGGCATTGACGGAGGGGAGCCACTTTGCAAGAAGGGATACGCTGCCGTCTTCGGCCAGCGCGTCCGTATCTGCCTTGAGCTGGGATGCGATGAGCTGCACTGCAGCATCCTCGCAGGGAGTGCCCATGAGCTCGAGCAGATCGTCGTATCTGCCGAAGGCTGCGATGCGCTCGATATTACGGATAACGCTGTCGGCATTCTCGTATGCCATATTGCGGAGTATCACGCGGAACACTCGTCTCTCGCCCAGTCCGCCTCTTACGTCCCTGGCGTAGAAGAGTATCCTCATGGCCGTGTCGGGGTCCTCTGCATACGCTCTCATGAAGCGTACCCATATATCGCCCTCGCCGTTGTTGCGCATAGCGCCTACGGAGGAGAACAGATCGAGGCAGTCAGATCCTGTGGACACATATGCTGCTGCGCCGTTCTCGGTCCATGTCATGGTCTCGCGATCTAAAAGATCATAGAATATGTTCATGATGTACCTCCTTGAAATGGCCGTATACAAGGCTCCTTTATCATTGGACAGATGATCGTATATCGCTGTACGAGCCTTACGGTCGTCAAGATCCTTCTTATGTTCCCTAAACATATGGGGTCTGCTGTAAGGATCTTCCGTTGATCTCCGACCGCTGCCGGTCGGGGGCATCCAAGTCACGTAAAGGAGCGGGAGTCGGACCCGCGTCTGACCGAATATCGGTCTGAGATCACCAATTGATATCCTTTATTGCTGTGAGTGACTTTCGATGGTCTTATCATACCACAAGATCTATCGATAATCACGGAAAAAAAGTTGCGAAAACGTTTTTGCAGGATCCACAAAAAAAAGAAACGGTCGTTATGACCGTTCCATTATCTCTATCCACCGCGTCCGGTGCTTGTCTGAGGTATATACTTCTTCTGGCGCTCCAGGCGCATCTTTATGAGCAGTATGAAGCTGCGGGGAGCGGTGACCTTTACCATGGGGCCGAAGGAGAGTATGCGTATGAGTATCTCCGTCTGGTCGCTGTGCTCGTATCTGAGCGTCACATGATAGTGCTTCTCGTCCTGCTGCACCACTTCCTTCTCAAAGTGGGCAAAGTGCATGAGCACTCGCTCGAGAGCGCGTCTGGTATCGTACAGGTCGAACTCCACTGTCTCCCATTGGGGCTCGTGCTCCTTGACATCGGACATATCCCCCTCATAGGGGTGACACTCTGTGATCCTGCTGATATTTATCACGCTGGATCTGGTGGTGCTGTCCCCGATCACGCGGAACTTGTCGTCCTTCTCGGAGTACTCTATGGTACGGGGGATCATCACGGTGCGCCGATCAAAGCCGTGTCTGTTGACCGAGGTGATACACAACGGCGAAGAGCTCTTCAGAGCATCAAGTATCATGCGGAAGCGGGCGATATACCCCTCGTCCTCATAGTCGTCGCCGTCGGAGTACTTGTCGAAAACGGTATAGTCATCCGCCGTGAAAAGGGGATCTGCGTCCTCAAGGTCCTCGGGCATCCCGTCGGTGAACAGCCGCACCCGCGGATCCAGGTATATAGCTTTGAGCCACCTCTTCTCCAGCATAGTCAGTGGCATAGTGGGCTCATGCTGCAGAGGCGTGGTGCCGTCGGGGAGCAGCAGCTGCCAGTGCTCGGACTTCAAGGCAGGGCATATGGTGAGTATGCTCTCCTCAAAGGCGGTCTCGCGCACTATGTCCCGCATCTCGCTGTCGGAGATATGCCCCTTCACGGCGGCGGTCAGTATCCTCGCCACCGCATTGTAGTATGTGCTGTACAGTTCACTGAAGATCATATCATGCCTCGTCGTACATAGAGTACATCCTCTGTATATCATCAAGGAAACGCTTCTCCAGCGCGGGAACGGATATGTGTATATCCACGATCCTGCACAGGAAGGTGCGCACCCATGGTATCAGCTCCGACACGTCGTACACGTCTGCGGAGAACTTAGCGGTATTGCCGTCGATGATCTCCACCGTGCCGCAGCGCTTCTCGCGCATGAGCCTCTGGGGTATGTGCTGCTCGTCGTCATCGTAGCATATGGTCATATCTATATGCTCCATCCTGTCGCCCGATATGCCTGTGGTGCCTATGCCCCACATATGCTCCTGCATCCCCCGCAGCTCCTCACGATGCTGCTGCATATCCTCACACACATCGGACTTGGATATGGATACCACTCTGTCCGTGCGGTAGGCACGTATCCGCCTGTCGTCGGCGTCGTACACCATGAGGTACTGTCTTCCGCTCTGGACGCTGATCATAAGGCGCAGCGGCACGGCCCCGTGGGTAGTCTTCTTGCCATAGCTGTTCTCGTTCTCGATGATGACGCTGCGGCTCTCGTGTATAGCCTCAAGGAAGGTGCATATCACCTCGCTGTCCATGGTAGCCGTGATATAGTGATGCTTGAAGGACAGCAGGCTCTCGTGTTGGGGGATCTTATCCAGCAGATAGGACCCCACCACGCCGCAGGGGGCGGTCTCCGCGAAGAAGTCCAGCACCTCCGCAGACGGGAGTGCTGTATCCGGGGCGCGTCTGTAGAGCACTGTACGACCCTGCTTCTCTGTGGTGACTATACCCGCGTCGGCATACTCCCGCAGCTTCTTGCGTATGGTAGACTCATCGAAGGTGCGGGGCTCGCTGAATACAGACAGGCGCTCGTCGATCATATCGCTCACTTCGCCCAGCGTGAAGCTCTCATTAGTATCGTGGAGTATATCGAACAGCACGAAATGTAGCGTGATGTCCCCGTCGGTGAAGCTCTTCGCCTTCCACGCCCTGAAAAGAGGATCGTGGGCTTTGCTGCGGCTGTTGACGGATATGGACACGGTCTTGCCGTCCGCCGTCCGTCTGAAGCGTATATGATCCGACAGGAAGGACTCTATCCTGCGTCTGGCGTCATCATACGACCTGCCGCTGAGCTCATCGTATCCGCTCCTGCTCTTGAAGCCGTACACGTAGAACTCCTGCATGGCTCTGCGTATCCTTGCAAAGCTCTTGATCAGCTCTGTATAAGCCATAGTATCCTCCGATGACCGTCATGAGCTATTTCTCCGCTATGACAGCGCGTATAGCCTCCTCCACCTGTGCGATCTCCTCGTGCAGCTCTGCGGCGGGCACTCTCAGTGCGCCGTTGCCCAGGATGATCAGCTGCTCGGCATAGTCCGACGTGGCGACGCGGATCCGTCTTGCGTCCTTTATCTCGTAGGAGGCGCGTTCGATGTACATATCCGCCGTCTCCGCCTCCTTGGTGTATACCACCGTGATACCGCTCTCACGCTCGGTCTCGCCCTTGCCGCCTCTGACCTTGTAGGCGTCGAAGACCAGGATCGTCTCGCATCCCTTGAAGCCCGTATAATTCGCCAGTATATCTATCAGTCTCTTGCGGGCGTGGTCCAGGCTGGTGCGGGCAAGGTCTGAAAGCTCGTCCCAGGCGAATATGATATTGTACCCGTCCACTAAGAGATAGTCGGGGCCTGTCTTGGGAGGGGCGGACCTACGGTTCTTTACGGGGACATCGTCCCTGCGCATGGCATTTCGCTTGGGACGGTCTATCTTTCCGTAGGTGCGCTCGAACACCTCCATCAGCTCGTCGTCGCTGTACAGCCGCGCCTTGAAGCGGGCTATCCTTGCGGGAGTGATCTGGTCGTCATCCCCGCCGTCATCCTCATCGCCGATGTCGCTGTGTATATAGTTCTCCACCTCGTCCCAGCGGATCACCGCCGCAGCGCCCTTGATGCAGAACACGCTGTCGGGAGGATCTGCTGTGTCAGCCGACGGATCGTAGCCTATGGAAGATACTATCTCCTCGGTGTCCTTCACGGGGATATACCCGCTGAAGGTGAGGAGCAGCCTTCCCTCTCCGCCCGTATACGAAGCCAGCTCGCTCTGATAGCTGTTTATGGCGGCGGCAGCCGCTCTTCCCGTGATGACCGCTCCGTCGCCCGTAACAGAGGGCTCTGCAGCGGCGCCAATCATATCCAGATCTGTCATGGCCCGTCCCACGGCAGAGGACGGCAGCTCCATGGTATACTCATAGCAGGGCTCCAGCAGCACGCTCTTCGCCTTCATGAGCCCCTGTCGTACGGCTCGTCTCGCGGCCTGTCTCAGGTCTCCGCCCTCGGTATGCTTGACGTGTATCCGTCCGCCTGTGAGGACGATATGCACGTCCGTCAGGGGCGAGCCTGTGAGCACGCCGTAATGGGTCTCGGTCATGAGGGCGGACACTATGGTCTTCTGTCTGGCGGTGGACAGCACGTCCTCGGGACATTCCGACGTGACGCTTACGCCGCTGCCGCGGGGTGCGGCCTCGATGCGGACGATCACCTCCGCATAGTGTCTCAGGGGCTCATAGTGGCCGTACCCCACGGTGCTGCCCTCTATGGTCTCCATATACCTGACCGTGCCGCTGCCGAAGGTGATATCCCCGCCGTAGCGCTTCCGGTACAGGTCGCGTATCACGTCCAGCTCCATCTTGCCCATGACGCTGATATGTATCCTGCTGTCCGACGCCGACGTGCCGTCCGCTGAAGGGGACATGCTGTCGACCGAGGGCGACAGCGTAGGCATATCCGCCGCCAGACCGTTCATACGCTCCAGCAAAGTATGGGCATCGCAGTCGGCGCTGACGCTGATGA
>JAFYEQ010000219.1 GCA_017544185.1 Oscillospiraceae bacterium | reverse complement strand
CGGACGTGCTGGCGCCCGTGCTGACCGTGGCGGCTGTGGCAGCAGCGGCGGTGACGTATTTGGTGCTGGCGGCGGCGTACAGAAAGAGGGTGAGATGATGCTGAGGCTCATATACAAGGATCTGTACCTGTCGCGGAAGACGATCATCGCCATGGTCCTGTATCCCATGACCGTCCCGCTGATGATGACCGCTATAAAGATCTTCGAGACCTCCGTGCCTACTGCGGCCGATGAGGCCGCCATGGCAATGACGGTAACGCTGACGCACCTCATGCTCGGTATACTGGTGTACTGTTCGGTAGACATGGTCATGGACACTGTCATGAAGTCGGACGAGAACAGGGGCTGGATGAGCTTTGCGATCTCATCGCCTGTGACGGCGGAGGGACAGGTAAGAGAGAAGTATCTGATATATGTTTTGACAGTATCGGTCATGATGTTCTACGCATACGCATGTCATCTCTTCCTCATGGCCTCTGTAGGGAACGATACCACGCTGTTCGGCGCGACCTACATGATGCTGCTGATCAACTGTGTGACCAAAGCGGCAGAGCTGCCGCTGATGTTCCGCTTCGGGGCACGGCGCGGGGCTAATATACGCATGGGAGCGATCGGACTGCTGATATTCTTCGGGATGCTCTACGGGCTATTCGGGGATCTGAGCATATTCGGGGACAAGGAGGAGCTGGTGAACAGGATATTCAAGTTCCTTGAGAACGGCACCGAGTCAAAGCCGGTGATAGCTATTGCAGTGCTCTTCCCGTATATCGCGGGAGCCGCACTGTATATCTCCTACAGGATATCCGTGAAGGTGTACGTAAAGGGGGCGGAGGAGCATGACCAATAAGGATACGATAAAAAGACTGGTGATATTCTGTCTCATATCCTTCGTGCCCGCTGTTATCATATCGGAGATAACGGCCCATATATACGGGCGGGGGTACTGGTCGAACGAGGACACGCCTGCCTATGCGCTGTCGCTGATAGGGCTGGCGATGATGGTGCCCGCCATAGCACATATCATCACGAGGGCCGTTACCCGTGAGGGCTTCGATGAGAAGGATATGTACCTGACCATGAGGATGCGGGGGAACATCAAGTGGTATGCCATTGCGATCATCCTGCCTGCGGTATACAGCTTCGCGGAGGTACTGGTGTCTGCGGGATACAACGGCGTGATGGGGTATATGACCGTGGACGGGGATACGCTGTTTGATGCGGTGATAGTGTTGCTCAACGCGGCGGCCATGTCTGTGCTGCTGTTCATCCCCGGCTTCGGCGAGGAGTTCGGCTGGAGGGCGTACATGATGCCAAAGCTGATGAAGATCATGCCCGGATGGGCGGCGCTGCTAACGGGGGGCGTGATCTGGGGGCTGTGGCATGCGCCCCTTACGATACACGGCCACAACTTCGGCACAGATCTGCCGGGACATCCTTTTACTGGCATCGCGCTGATGTGCGTCATGTGCGTGCTGATGGGAACGGTGCTCACGTATCTGACGGAGAAGACAGGCTCTGTGATGCCCGCTGCGTTCATGCACATGATGAACAACGACTGCATCGGCTGGGGTACGGTATTCTTCAAGGACGTGCCCGAGGGTATGGTATCCCCGTCGGCCGGTGACTATGCGTTGGGGATGCTGCCACTGTTGGCAGCAGCGATGGTGTTCGCGGTGATGTTCCTTAGACCGTCCGGGAGAGTTGAACGTTGAGAGTGGAGAGTTGAGATACGGTCCACGATGGCTGTCGACTTGAGCTAAAAATGATGAGCGGGCAATGCATGCCCGCTCATCGTATGTCGCTATCCTGTTGTCATTATGTCGCCCGAGTTATGTCACAAAGTTATGTCGTGCGGTGATGTCTTATATCGTGATATCGATATCTGAACTTTGATGCGTTCCCATGGGCCGACACAAGGGCTCCGTAGGAGACCCGTTGGCCCCTACGGGGAAAATGTGTCCCTATAAACGGGACGTTTTATTTGCAGGGAGGGCGGACACGCAGGTCTCCGCAGGAGACCATGTCCCTACAGGCAAGGTCGGCCCCTACTCCGTTATCTCAACTCTCCGCTCTCAACGCTGTATTTAGCTCGCCTGAGAGGTGTAGAGGTCGTAGTATGCTCCGCGGCGGCTCATCAGATCGTCGTGGCTGCCGCATTCGAGTATGCCCTTGTCGTCGATGTACATTATCCTGTCGCAGCTGCGTATGGTCGAGAGACGGTGGGCGATGATGAAGGACGTGCGTCCCTTCAGCAGCTCGTTTATGCCCTGCTGCAGCAGTGCCTCGGTCTTAGCGTCGATGGAGGAGGTGGCCTCGTCGAGTATGAGTATCTTCGGGTCGCTCAGCAGTGTGCGGGCGAAGCTGATCAGCTGCTTCTCGCCGCCCGAGAGCTTGGAGCCGCGCTCGTTGACCTGAGTGTCGTAGCCGTCGGGCATATTCGATATGAAGGAGTCGGCGCATACCGTCTCGGCGGGGCGGAGCACCTCTTCATCGGTGGCGTCCAGCCTGCCGTAGCGGATATTGTCCATGATGGTGCCGCTGAATATGAAGCTGTCCTGCAGCATTATGCCCATCTGGGAGCGCAGTGACGCCAGCGTGACGCGGGATATGTCCCTGCCGTCGATGGTGATGGAGCCCTCCTGTATATCATAGAAGCGGGACAGCAGGGATACTATCGTGGATTTGCCGGCTCCCGTTGGGCCTACCAGTGCGATGCTCTCGCCCGGACGCACGTCGAAGGACACGT
>JAFYEQ010000218.1 GCA_017544185.1 Oscillospiraceae bacterium | reverse complement strand
ATTTCCTGATAAGCCTCTTCTACGCCGCCCATGTCTCTGCGGAAGCGGTCCTTGTCCAGCTTCTCGTGAGTGGTGCTGTCCCAGAAGCGGCAGGTGTCGGGAGAGATCTCGTCAGCAAGAAGGATCTTGCCGTGGAAGCGTCCGAACTCGATCTTGAAGTCGATGAGGTCGATGTTGTGCTCCTTGAAGAACTTCTTCATGAAATCGTTGACCTTGAATGCGTACTCAGCGATGGTGTCCAGCTCCTCACGGGTAGCTACGCCCAGAGCCAGAGCATAGTAGTCGTTGATGAAGGGGTCGCCCAGATCGTCGTTCTTGTAGGAGTATTCGAGTATGGGAGTAAGGAGCTCCTTGCCCTCGGGAACGCCCATCCTCTTGGAGAAGCTGCCTTCAGCCACGTTGCGGATGATGACCTCCAGCTGTACGATCTCCACTTTCTTTACCAGTGTCTCACGGTCGGAGAGCTCCTCCACGAAGTGAGTGGGTACGCCTTCCTTCTCCAGCAGAGAGAGCATATAGTTGGTCATCTTGTTGTTGATCACGCCCTTGCCGCGGATGGTGCCCTTCTTCTCGCCGTTGAATGCGGTGGCATCGTCCTTGTAGTCCACGATCACCAGATCGGGATCGCTGGTGGCGAATACCTTCTTTGCCTTGCCCTCGTAGAGCTGTTCACCCTTTGTTACGTTCATTTTACATTCCTCCATAATGTATATAGAAATATCAGCTTATGCATATGTTATCGTGAGCCGGGAGCGGGATCGGCGGGTATGTGCGTTCCCGGGGCGCACACGCAGGTGAGCCCCTACAGTTGATCGGTCTCCGTTATCTCAACTCTTGACTCTCAGCGCTCGATCCAGTATAAGGTCTGCGGCCTCGTTCGGCGTGGAGACGATATATTCCGTGCCGCAGGCGGCGAACTCCTCGCGGCTGCCGTAGCCCCAGAGGATGCCCATGCAGGCGATGCCCACATCGTGCGCACCCTTGCTGTCGTAGTCCCTGTCGCCTACCATCAGTGGTCTCGAACTGTCCGTGATGCCCATACCGTCCAAGGCGTAGCGGATCACGTCCGCCTTCTCGGTGCGGCCTGCGTCCCTGTCGGAGCCGTATACCCCGTCAAGATACGGTGACAGCCCGAAGCGGTCGGCTATCCTGACAGCGATCGGCTCGTGCTTACTGGTGGCGATCACCGAGCGTATCCCCGCCGCCTTCAGACGCGCCAGCATATCTATGATGCCGTCATAGACAGAGTTCTCGAACATGCCGCCCTCGTCGATGTAGCGGGAGACATAGTGCTGTATCGCCATCTGTGCCTCGTCCTCATCCATCCCCGTGAAGGTCATGAAGCTGTACTTCAGGGGAGGCCCCACGAAGCAGGTAAGGTCGTCGGGAACGGGCTTCCCCATGGTCGTGAGCGCGTATCTCACCGAGCCGGTGATACCGGGAGCCGAGTCGGTCAAGGTGCCGTCCAGGTCGAAGAGTATGGTGTCAAAGCGCATATCAGAGCCCCTTGAGCTTTTCCTGCAGCACTTCCTCCTTGGCTGCGATGTCCTGAGCCATAGTGTCCTTGGCGGCCTGCAGCTCAGCTGCCAGATCGTCGTCGGAGAGGGCCAGCATCTGTATAGCCAGCACCGCTGCGTTCTTGGCGCCGTTGACGGCTACCGTAGCCACGGGAACGCCCGAGGGCATCTGTACGGTGGCAAGGAGAGCGTCCAGCCCGTCGAAGGAGGACCTGATGGGGATACCTATGACGGGGAGCGTGGTGTTCCCTGCGAACACGCCTGCCAGATGGGCAGCCATGCCTGCAGCGCATATTATGACGCCGAAGCCGTTGTCACGGGCGGT
>JAFYEQ010000217.1 GCA_017544185.1 Oscillospiraceae bacterium | reverse complement strand
TCCTCCGGGTCTGGCTGGTATCTCATAGTCAATGAGAGCGACTGGGAGATGTACAAGAGCTCGTATATACAGCTTCTGATAACCATACTTCTCAGTCTGGCTACTCTTGCCGTGATACTCATACTCTATATACGCTCTCTCAAAGCACAGCAGAGAGCAGAGGAAGCTCTGTCGTCAAAGGATGAGTTCCTGCAGGGCATATCCGATGAGCTACAGTCCCCTCTCAAAAAGATCATCAACGTTTCTGCATTTGAGGACACTGATGACAGAGAGATGCGGGAGCGGCTGTCCGTGATACACGGATCGGGCGAGCAGCTCTCTGAGATGATAGGTCAGATCATATCCTATTCCAACATAATCAAGTCTGAAAAGAGGGAGAAGACCAACAAGGATAAGACCGACACCCAGCGCATAAACAAGCGCTCCCGCGGCCATGTGATCCTGTTCATGGTGATCGCCATGGCTGTGAACCTGATCTCCACGGTACTGCTCTCAGCGGTATCATCCTATACCTATATGGAAGGCGAGATCAACGAATACTTCGGCGACCTTACCAACTGGGTACAGTCACAGAAGAGCAAGCTCGACATGTTCACGAGCATTATATCCACCAATGCGGACATGCTCGATGACTACGAGGGCACGGTAGCCTTTCTTGACCGCATGACAAGGCAGTACCCCGAGATATCCGCTGCATATATGACAGACCCGGGGCTGGAGCATACCGTGTATATGAACAACGGCTGGCAGCCCGATGAGGACTGGAAGGTAGAGGAACGCGGATGGTACAAGGACACTATCGCAGCTGAGAGCGGCTGGTGCATCTCCTCGCCCTACTACGATGAACAGACGGGCATGTACTGCATGACCTTCTCAAAGAGGGTATACGACGCTGACAGCGGTGATATGCTGGGCGTTTTCGGCATCGACTTCTATATGGACAAGCTGACAGGGATCATGGACAACAGCTACTCCGAGGTGGACTATGCCTTTCTGGTGGATACAGACGGATATATAATCAACCATCCCTACGGCAGCTACCAGATGACCGCAGAGACAAAAATGAACATACACGACCTTCCCTACGGCAAGACTACCGAGAGGCGCAGCGCTCTCTCCATGGTAATGGACTACGATCATACCCTGAAGGCAGCCATAGCCAAGGACGATCCTGTATCAGGCACTACGCTGATATATGTGCTCAACGCATGGGAATATCTCCATAAGATAGTCATATTCGCCGTTGTGAGCATACTGATAACGGTGCTCTGCATCATAGCGGTGTACAGGCTCCTCTCCGGTACCATACGCTGGCAGAACGTTATCAACGAAGAGCTGGAGCAGGCAAAGACCGCTGCAGAAGCCGCCGGACAGGCGAAGGGACGCTTTCTCGCTCAGATGTCCCATGAGATACGCACCCCCATCAATGCAGTGCTGGGCATGAATGAGATGATATACCGCAAATCTGACGACCCCACCATAGTGGGCTGGTCGGACAATATCCGCAATGCAGGCCGCACTCTCCTGTCCATGATCAACAGCATACTCGATTTCTCGAAGATCGAGGACGGAAAAATGGAGATAGTCCCTGTCAAGTATGAGACTGCCTCCATGATAAACGACCTGATAAATACCGTAGCCCAGAGGGCGACCGACAAGGGCTTGGATCTGGAAGTAGATATCGACTCTAATATACCCGCAGCCATGATCGGAGATGATCTGCGTCTAAAGCAGGTGGTCATAAACCTGCTCACCAATGCGGTGAAGTATACCGAGCAGGGAAGCGTTACCCTGACCATGAAGCTCCTTGACACAGACGGCACTAAGGTCCGTCTCTATGTGGAGGTCAAGGATACGGGCATAGGCATACGGGATGAGGACAGAGAAAAGCTGTTCGGTGCCTTCTCCCGTCTCGATCAGCAGCGAAACCACAATATCGAGGGCACGGGGCTCGGCATGTCTATCGTGACAGCACTGCTGTCAATGATGGGGAGCGAACTGGAACTGGAGAGCACCTACGGCAAGGGCTCTGTATTCTCCTTCAAGATAGAGCAGACCTCCGCCTCCGACCAGATCCTGGGCAGCTTCTCGGATAGATATGCCGATAGAGATAAGCAGCCGGAGCGCATAGAGAATACCAAGTGGAAGAACGTTGAAGTGCTGGTGACCGACGACAACTCCATGAACCTGAAGGT
>JAFYEQ010000216.1 GCA_017544185.1 Oscillospiraceae bacterium | reverse complement strand
CCTGTTAGAGGACAGCGTGTCCCAGCCGTCTTTCATATTCTCAAAAAATGTGCCTGTGACTTCGGCTATCTTTGCGGATATGCTCTTTCTTACAGTCGCTGCTGCCGTGATAGTCAGGAAGAACGTGCATATGTCTATGATCAGCAGGAGCCTTATATCGGCGATCGTGAGCAGTGCGCCCGCGATGATGGGTGAGAGCAGATATCTGGCACTTCCCGCAAGGGAGACGAGCCCGCTGGCCTTTGAATACTCCTCCGGTGTGAGCAGATCTGTGATAGTGGCTCTGAACGATGGCTCGAGGAGAGCCGAGAATACCGAGCTGATACCTACGCCTATACATATCTGCAGGAGCGAAGCTCCGCCGCTTTGCATACAGATGAGTATGAAGACCATACCCATGGCCGAGAGCCCATCTCCAGCCATCATGAGCAGTCTGCGGTCGTATCTGTCGGCGAGCACGCCTGCGGGGACGCTGAGCAGGAGCCCCGGCAGAAAGGCTATCAGCGTTACGAGTGCCATATCTGCCGCTCTGCCCGTCATATTGAACACATATACCCCAAGGCCGAAGGAGGAAAGACCGCCGCCTATAGAGGATATGAATTCGCCCGCCCACAGGAGAAGGAATTTCCTGAGATCACTTTTTTTCATTGTCGCTTTCCTCCTGTATCTCAAGGAGCCTGCCGATATGCTCTTTCTCAAAGAACATATCCTTGTTCTTGTATACTATGACCGCCGACAACGCTAAGAGGACTATGGTCTCGATGCACTTAGTCTCGGGAGTGATCGCTATCTTTTCCTGGAAAACATTGAGGAACAGGTGGAATATGGCCGTAGCTAGCATACTTCTGTTGTTCTTGACATACACCCATGTCTGAAGGAAATTTACGGGTATCGTGCTCACGAGAAAGTTCAGTATGTATATGGGCCCCAGTTCCTTGAGCGTATAATGATATGTACCGGGGATGAGGAACAGCGGCAGATGCCATGATCCCCAGATCGCTCCGAATAAAAGGGTCTCCCCGAACCAGCTGTGATATGAGCCGACTGCATCTTCGCCGTAGCCTCTCCAGCCCACTTCCTCGATAACGGAAGCGAGAACTATCGTAAGCAGTGCGGAGGTGCCGCCGATGGAGAAGGAGAAATCCTCTGTTGGTCTGAGCTGCTCCCACGACCCGCCGAAGAGGGTGGATATGGCGATCGACGCCACAACAGCTACAAAAAATACAAGTACAGCTTTTACTATATATATCGGCTTTATCCTGTAAAAGCCAACTATCTTTCTTTTCAGATCCTCTTTGAGCATCTTGTTCTTTGAGGTAAGGACAGTCACCAGCGCTGTGACAGCCGGCATAAACAGCCCTATCGCCATGAGCAGGAACATCACCGAGTTGTTGTCCTTGAGCAGCAGTGCTGCTATCCAGAAGCCCCATGTTAGTGCAAATACCATGACATAGAACCTCACAGGCCTGTATGTGTATCTCTCCATAGCTCATGTTCCTTTCGTTGTGTCAATTTGATGGTGGAGGCTGTATAAGTGCCTTGATGAACCCCATAGTGCCTTTCTCGGCTCCAAGTATCTTTTCCGCGATGTCTATGAATACCGTGACCTCTTCCTCGGTCTGTCCAGCATCATCGAAAAGCGTGCTGCTCAGCATCAGCAGTATCTTTACCCGCACAGGGATATTGTTGCAGTTGAAGATACCGCTCGTGATACCCTCCTCGATCAAGCCGCACAGCAGAGGGGTGACCTTGTTTATCAGCTTCTCCATCATCTTCTTGTGCATAAGAAGATCTTCGGGACGTTCAAGAAGCTCGCCGATCTGTTCCTCTCCCTGCGTAAGTCGGAACGATGATATCACCCCTATGATCTTCTGCGGTATGGGGAGCGGCGCTGAAGCTATCTGAGCGGCAGCCTTCGCCTGATGCTCTATCATCATGTCTATCACTTCTTCGAGCATCTGCTCCTTGCTCTTGAAGTAGTAGTAATATGTCCCCTTGGCGATCTGCGCGATGCTCAGGATATCATCTACGCTGGTCTCATCGTAGCCCTTTGTGATAAAAAGTTCATAGGCTATCTCAAGGAGCTTTTTCTTTGTTCTTTCACCCTTTGTCATATATACCTCTTTTCGACTTGTGGTCGGTTTTCTTGATATCATAATATCACATCCGTTTGTATTTGTCAAGAGGAAAATCGACTGACAGTCGAAAATAGCATAACGCACAAAAATGACTGTTTGATCTTGTGCAGATATCATATATAGATCCGAAAACGTATACCATTATGGTTCTACATCATAGATCTTCCAATGATGCTCGTTCCCTCTTGTTTTTTCCGTCCTGATATGTTATTATGATATTACGATAACGAACATGATAGCGGCGGTGATGATATGATGCAGTATTCTATGACAGAGCTCGTATTCCACGGGGATGCCCCGAAGGGATCTTATGCACAGGCAGATATCCGGGTGGTGTTCACACATGACGGCAGCAGCACAGAGACGGACGGCTTCTATGCAGGTGACGGGGTATACAAAGTCCGCTTCCTTCCGGAGCACAGCGGAGAGTATGAGTATGTAGTCACAGGTGAGATAAGCGCATCCGGCAGCTTTATCGCAGAGCCTCATGATGATGCCCATCACGGTATAGTGCGGGCGGAGGGCACTCATCTGAGGTACACGGATGGCACGCTCTGCGTACCCTTCGGTACAACTGTATACGCATTGCTACATCAGCCCGATGAGCTGATCGAGGAGACGCTTGAAAGTCTTCGACGTTCCCCCTTTGATAAGATACGTCTCTGTGTCTTTCCGAAGGACTACGACTATAACAAGAACGATCCCGACTACTATCCCTTTGAGCGTACAGCCGACGGATGGGACGTCCACCGCCCCGACTTTCGCTTCTGGGACAGAGCAGAGAGATATCTTGAGAGACTGTTCGACATGGGATATCAGGTGGATCTGATACTGTTCCATCCATATGACCGCTGGGGATTTTCCAAGTTTGGACATGAGGATGATCTTGTGTATCTCGACTATCTCCTGAGACGGCTGTCAGCTTATCCCAATATATGGTGGTCCATGGCGAACGAGTATGATCTGTGCTTTGACAAGACCCTTGATGACTGGTATGATATAGAGAGCTTTATAGCATCCCGTGACATATACCATCATCTGCTGTCGGACCACCACTGCATAGTCCCCTGGGATCATGCAAGAGAGCATACCACCCATGCTTCTCTGCAGACCTCACGCTTCGAGCGCATAGCCGAATACCGCAGGAGATGGTCTAAGCCCGTACTTATAGACGAATGCTGCTATGAGGGAGATCTGCCGCATATGTGGGGCAGCATCACAGGACAGGAGATGACAGCGCGTTTCTGGAAGACTATCACTCAGGGCGGGTATTGT
>JAFYEQ010000215.1 GCA_017544185.1 Oscillospiraceae bacterium | reverse complement strand
TTTATTTCAAGCAAAGCCATGATAAGACCACCTTCTGTCATGCAGGAGCGACCTTGTGAGGAGCGGTCCTGCCGGCCTCGTACTGTCCCCTTGACAGCAGCAGACCGTATATATATTATACACCGTAAAGGTCTATTTTTCAACCGTCAAATACCAACATATTTTGCCCGTAACTGCGGGATTTTTAGCAAGTTGGTACAACGGTATCGTTACTATGCACAAATAACATATGAATATTTGTGCATATGTTAAAATGAGAACAACACCTGTCTGTGATCGCCTATACGATCCTGATGATATTATATATAAATTATACTACGCCCAAATGTTCCTGTCAAGTGTTATATCAAAAGTTTTTCTAAAATGTAACTTTAGCTGTCGAGGAGCTCGGGATGCTGGCTGGCATACGAGTACACATCCATGATGAATATGACCGCTCCGATCAGCAGCGACAGGATCAGTGTCCGCAGAAACGCCTTGCTGTGCCTGTGACGTGTATCAGTGTCGTCCCTGTCCCTGATGTATACGGTTATGTAGCGTATACCCGAGTATACGCAGAACAGGGCGCTCGTGGAATACATTATTATGCATATGGTGCGTATTATCGAAAACATATACATCCCTCTTGGAACGATGGCGATCCGTCTGTATCTACGGACGGATCCTTGTTCTCGGCCTTTCGGCTATCCTATCTCGCTGAAGTTGTCAAGGAACCTGAAATATCCCATGGACTGGCTCAGGTCGTCGAGCATGGTGACCACCTTGCGGTTGGAGTAGCTGCCCGCGAAGTCGAGGAAGAACTGCACGTCAAAGTCCTTGCCCGCGATGGGCATGGATACTATCTTCGTCAGATTCAGCCCGTTCACCGCGAACTTGGTAAGAGTGCGGTAGAGCCCGCCGGGGGTATGGGGCGTGGTGAAGGACACCGCGATGGTATCCGCATCCGACGGCGACGCGAACTGCTTGGAGAAGCATATGAACCGGGTGAAGTTGGGGTATGCGTTGGCGGTGCGGTCATCGAGTATCGTGAGCCCCAGAGACTCCGCGCATTCGCGGGAGCATATGCAGGCGATGGACATGTCCTCCGAGGAAGCGACCATCTCCGCTGCCAGTGCGGTGTTGGCGTATTCCATGGGCACCAGTGAATGTGCCTTGATGTACTTGGAGCACTGAGCCAGAGCTTCCTTTTTGGAATACACCTTGGATATGCCGTCTATAGATGTACCGGGCTTTGCTGCCAGGCAATGTGTCACTTCTATGCGTATCACGCTGTTGATGTACAGCTCGTGACGGGCCAGGAGAGAGTAGGTCTCCTCTATGGTGCCCACCGTGGAGTTCTCCAGAGGGAGTATGCCGTAGTCGGCCAGATCCTGCTCCACAAGGCCCACCACGTCTTCGAAGGTGGTCATGAAGCGTATGGACTTGTCCCGTCCGAACTGCTTTATGCAGGCCTGCTCGGAATATGCCCCGGATGTGCCCTGACACGCTATGACCTGAGCGGCCTGCGGGTCGAACACCTTGGGCACGGGGTACATCTTCCCCTGTGTCAGCACCTCCGCCTGAAGGCACTTGCTTATGTCCATCAGGCTCGAGAAGAGCACGGGAGACGCGTCGGAGAGCCAGGACGGGGAGTTGATCCTCACACGGTTGATGATCTCCGTCTCCCGTCCGTTCTGGTATACCGGCAGCCCGTTCTGCTTCTTGTACTGCGCTATGTCGCGGCAGATATCCATCCTCCGTTCGAAGAGGGACAGTATCTGCATGTCTATGTCGTTTATCTCGTTCCTTAAGCTGTCCAGCTCCATGACGATCCTTTCTGTACGGTCGGTGTATCCGCGGTACAGATCACTGTACGCTCACCTTGTGGTATACCTTCTTGCCCTTCTTGATGATGATGCTGTCGCTGATGGGCACAAGGGCGGAGGAGTTGGTGACCTTGTTGTCGTCTACTGCTATGCCGCCCTGTGTAACGAGCCTTCTCGCCTCGGACTTGGAGGGAGCGAGAGAGCATCTTACCAGCAGGTCGAGGATATTGATCCCCTCGCCTATCTCGGCTGCGGGTATCTCTGTGGTAGGCATATCCTCGGATGCTCCGCTGCCGCCGAAGAGAGCGTGAGCAGCCTGCAGGCACTTATCAGCCTCTTCCTTGCCATGTATGAGGGTAGTCAGCTCGTATGCCAGACGCTCCTTAGCGGAGTTGAGAGCAGCGCCCTCCAGAGTGCGCTCCATCTCCTCGATCTCCTCGATGGGTATGAAGGTCAGGAGCTTGAGGCACTTGATAACGTCGGCATCGCCTATGTTGCGCCAGTACTGGAAGAACTCGTAGGGAGCGGTCTTCTCAGGATCGAGCCATACAGCGCCCTTCTCGGTCTTGCCCATCTTCTTGCCCTCGGAGTTGGTGAGGAGAGTTATGGTCATGGCGTGAGCGTCCTTGCCCAGCTTCTTGCGTATGAGCTCTGTGCCGCCCAGCATATTTGCCCACTGGTCGTCGCCGCCGAACTGCATATTGCAGCCGTACTTCTGGAACAGCATGTAGAAGTCGTAGGACTGCATGATCATGTAGTTGAACTCCAGGAAGGTGAGACCTCTCTCCCATCTCTGCTTGTAGCACTCGAATGAGAGCATCTTGTTCACGGAGAAGCATGCGCCCACCTCACGCAGCACGTCTATGTAGTTCAGGGACAGGAGCCAGTCTGCGTTGTTGACCATCATGGCCTTGCCCTCGCCGAACTCGATGAACTTGCTCATCTGCTTCTTGAAGCAGTCCACGTTGTGTTGTATGGTCTCGGGGGTCAGCATCTTGCGCAGATCGGTCTTGCCCGTGGGGTCGCCGATCAGGCCAGTGCCGCCGCCCAGGAGCGCGATGGGACGGTTGCCGGCCATCTGCAGCCTCTTCATCAGGCACAGCGCCATGAAGTGGCCTACATGCAGGCTGTCAGCTGTGGGGTCGAAGCCGATGTAGAATACGGCCTTGCCCTCGTTGATCATCTTGCTTATCTCTTCCTCATTGGTCACCTGTGCGATGAGCCCTCTTCTTTTCAGTTCTTCGTAAAGTGTCATATTTACCTCCATTATCATGAATGATATGTTTACATTATCTTATCGTTATCGGATCGGCGGATAGTCAGGAGTCGCCGTGAGCGGCATATGTGTCAGTCATATCCGTCTTCGTATATCTGCATCTTGGGAAAGCGGAACAGCCGTAGAACTGCTTCCCCACATTCTCTCCGCGTTTAGCTGTCCTGAGCACGAGCGTGCTGCCGCATCTGGGGCAGATCATGTCTTGAGATGTGATATCGCCCGTTTCTTTTGTAGGTATGAGGATATCGTCTTCTTTAGGCAGTTCGGGCTGTATATCGGGCATGGTCTCTTCCTGTGTCGCCGCTTTTTTGTCCGTGCCGTACTTGGTCTCTATCCTTTCGATGTGCCTTTGCTTCGTGGCATCATCTGCATCGGCATATACGGACAGAGCACTGTATATATCATCTATATTTTGTTTATCCAGTCTGCCGCGGGTGCCTTTCTTCTTGATGTCGCCGATGACAGTCAGAATATCGTCACGCTTCACGACATACAGATCATCGGATGTGACAGTGATCTTCTTTAGCTCGCATCTGTGCGAGAAGACTATCACGGACCATATCGGTATATCTTCCGCGAGCAGAGCACGAAGAGCTGAGATATGTCCCTTGTTTTGCAGTACGGGGCTGAAAAACCTGTTCTTCACACCGTTGGGGAGCGAAGCCGTCCAGTATCTGTCCTTCTCATTGCCGAAGATCCAGCCCGAGTAGTTCTTGCTCTCTATCACCAGCAGCCCCATATCTGTTATGAACAGCAGGTCGATCTCTGTCGTTTCTCCGTCGTCTGTAGGCAGATACAGGTCCTTCAGTATCCTGCCCTTTATGCCCAACAGTTTGGATATCTGCAGAGCCAAGCCCGTGAGATCCTCGCCCAGCTTTCCTTTGAAGTTCGGGTCGTTCACCTTATCGTCCATATGCAGACCGTTCCAGATCGCATCAGCCAGCTTGTCGCTCACGATATCCAAGAGCCCTTTTTTCATAGCCGCTCTCCTGTATCTCAACTATTCGCGGATCACACATCCATCTTCATATATCTTCGATATGTCGTGAAGCCCATGTCCTCGTAGAACGCCAGCGCTCCCTGGTTGAACTCCCACATGTCCAGCTCGACGCGGTCAAATCCCTCTGCCTTGGCAGTGTCACGGATGTACCGCATCAGCTCCCTGCCTACGCCCTTCCTGCGGTGAGCCTCATCAACGCCGAACTCCTCCACGTTGAGATAGCGCCGCTCACGGCTGTACGGGCTCTCGGGCTTGTTGAAGCGGAGCAGTACGGCAAAGCCGCATATCTCTCCCTCGTCCTCTGCGACGATGATGCTCTTGGCGGGATCGTCGTAGATCTTATAGATATAGGCCCTCAGATCCTCCCCGAAGCCCTGCTTGAATATCCCCGGCTCTCCTGCCGTATGGACATCGTTCACTTGTCTGCGCAGCTCGTTGACCTTGGTCAGGTCATCTCTGCCTGCGACCCTTACATGCATCGTCATCACATCCTTTTTATGATAATAAAAAACGCCCAGGCAGCCTGCATACACAGACTGCCAAGGGCGAACTTGCCGCTGTACCACCTTGGCTTCACAAAACGCCGCACGATGTGCTCTGCGTCCTGCCTCATTGCGGACGTGTCGTGTCCGGTACGTCCCGCCATTTCCTGCGGGCAGCTCGTGAAGTGTATGTCCGAAGTCCCATCTGCGGCTCGCACCCTCCGCCGCTTCTCTGTGCATGGTATGTCTCCGGCTTTTGCTCCGTCATCGCTTTACTGTATGTTAGCATATTTCCCGCCGTTTGTCAAGAGGGAAACGGGACATACCGCAAAGATCGGATAACATCGACAAATACGGCATCATGTGCGATGATGCGTTTGTTTGTCATGCCCATCAATAAAGGGATGCAACTGCTCATACTACTTTCTGACCTATGTATAGACGAGAAATGCGGCTGAAAACCATCGTATACGGTTTTCAGGCGGAGAGATCGTCTATACATAGAGGAAGAAATAGTATCACGCAGTTGCGAGGGAGAGTTGAACGTTGAGAGTTAGGAGTTGAGATAACGGAGACGACGATCCTGAACAGATCTTCCCCGTAGGGGACCAATGGGTCTCCTACGGAGCCCTCGTGTCCGCCGATCGTTCTTTGACCCATTGCATTTTTGGAGGTACTATGCTATAATAAAGGGAACGTTGATCTCAGATCATAATGACACGGACTTGCGGGGCGAGGTGGCATACTGCGGGAAACTTTACACCCGCCGCTGCTGATCTGTCATCTTTCTACTTTCTACGGATACTCACCACTACGGAGGAGCATATGGATATCACGATAAGAGCACTTACACCGGAGCTCACAGATGACTATCTGGAGTTTTTCGACTATCGGGCGTTCACCGACGGGTCGCCTTTTTATCCCTGCTACTGCAATGCGTACAATATGAGCAAGCAG
>JAFYEQ010000214.1 GCA_017544185.1 Oscillospiraceae bacterium | reverse complement strand
TTCTATGTACTCGCCGTCGATCAAAAGATCTATATGCCCTATCAGCGGATCATCGGCGATATCCTCATACCTCATGCCCGTGTAGCATATCACGCCCATGTCCCGACGGCGCCTGACGCCGTCAAGTATGTGTACCAGGGCAGCCGACTGCAGGAAGGGCTCTCCGCCGCTGATGGTGATGCCCTCCGCGTCCGAGGAGACTATAGCCTGTATCAGTTCCTCCTCGTCCATGAGCTCACCGCCGTCCATATCCCGAAGAGACGGTGCGATACAGCCCCTGCATCTCTTCTTACAGCCCTGCACCCATAGCGCGAAGCGTTTGCCGCTGCCGAGATCTGTGGTCACAGTGTACCAGGATATGCGGATCATATCCTCACCTCCGCGTCTCCTGCGTCTTCCCATGTGGCTTTGCCGAAGAGAGGCTTCTTAAGGCGCTGCCTCCTGCCGATGATATGTACGCCATCCGCATCGGCGGTGATGAGGAATATCACCCGCATATCATCAGATACATCTGCCCTTGCAGTGGCGATATGGCTTATGGCGCTGCCCTCGGGATCGAAGGTGGAGCGTACATGCTCCATGCCGCCCTCACGGCGGTATATCCTCAGCGTGACCACGCCGTCCTCGGCGGTGAGCCCGTCGGAGCATATCTCTGCCCGCACCTGCGGATAGTCAGTGCCCGCCTTCACCAGCGGCTCGAATATAGGCATCGCACCGAGAGACATACCCATAGTGCCTATGTCATAGGTGAGGACAGGGCTGTTCTCCTTCTGCTCCCGCAGATCTGACAGACAGGCTCCCCTTGCGGCCATATACGACTGATGCCAGCATACCTTGCCCATGGAGCCGAACAGCTCCTCAAAGCAGGGCATCACCATAGCGCCGCCGCTGATATGTATCTCCATACCCTCCGTAAGGCTGAGCCTTGCCTTTGACATGGCCTCCCTTACGGCGCTGCGCAGCTGACGCAGTATACCGCGCAGGATATTGTCCAGAGCGTACCTGTCATACCCTATGACAGCGTCTCCCTGCATACCGAGAGGTATCCTCTCCTCCGCGTGCATACCGAAGGACAGGGCGCACTTTATGCGCTCCGCAGCGCGGTATACATCCTCACGCGTCGAGCGGCACAGTATCTCATCCGACAGGTCTGTGTGATACGACACGGCTATGCGTTTTAGCATATCCTCAAAGAGTGCTTCTGTCATGGCGTCGCCAAGGTCTGAGTCCGCCGAGGCAGATGTAGTCCCCCTTGCGTACACATATGCCCTGTGCCCTAAGTATACCGCCAGCACCGGACCATCGGAGGATATATACGCGGCCATGGCAGCAGCGGGATCCTCTGCGGTGACGATCTCCCCGGTATGACCGCTGACGAACTTGTCATAGTCCGATAGGGGCATGACGCCCATATCCGACAGGACACCGTCATGCAGCATCGCCGCCGTAAAGAAGCTCTTTCCCTTGTATACGCCGATACGATCCATGCCCTCGCGCCTTACGGGCTCCTCCGATCGCAGGTGAGAAGCATCGACTGTCACGGTACGTGTTTTCCGTCTCCATACCACGGATATCTCGTCCGTCAAGGGGAAGGCGCATCGGGGAGCCTCACCCATCACGGCGGGACGGTATATGGTCACTCCGCCTGTGAGCGGTATCTCATCGGTATACATCACGGTACCGTCCGTGTCGGTATACTCCATGACCGCCTTGGAGGGATACAGCTCTGCCATCATATCCAATGCCGCCGCTGCTGTGAGCCGTCTGCTCCTGTCTATACGCGTGAGCCCCGATACTATGGGAGCCAGCGAGGATACGGGAGCGCTGCACAGGGATATATCGGGATCCTCTGCGGCAGCAAGGGAGAGCAGCGCCGCCGATGCCGCGTCTGCAGTATCCCCTGTCAGCTTATGGTACATCATGAGCCCGATAACGAAGGCGCTGTCGTCGTCTCCGTCCATGGGGCGATATACATCATCGAAGCTGTCTGCATCGGATATGCGTACGAGCGTCCCCTCGTCTATACGAAACGCATCGGGACGTATGATGTCCGCTGATGTCATATATACAGCCAATAGCTGTGCGAATATATCTGCGGTCTCGTCGATATCCTCCGAGCGTATGTCCAGCCATTCAGTGAGAGTCATGATCTCCTCCGAGCCTAACGTCCAGTCTGTCCTCTCTCTTGCCCTGCACCACTGTCACAGACAGTATCTTGTCCTCCGAGAAATGCGCCTTCAGCAGTATCTTGGGCTTTCGTCTGAATATGCCCTGTGCTGTGCGCACTATGGGTATCTTCCCCGACAGTATCACTGTACAGCGCGAGGGGTCGAACTCCCCGGAATACTCCACTATGCGGATATCCACCGCCGTAGCATCATCGGATGTAGGGGATATCTGAGCCGTGAGCACATCGCCGCTGCGGATCTGATCTCCCTCGCGTATGATCTGCTGTACGGATCTACCTCCGCCGCAGAGCAGCCCCACGGAGGTATAGGAGCGGTCTACCAGCTGCAGATGCAGCCTGCTGTTGCATATGGCCGCGCCCTTGGATATCATATACATGGCATCATCGGGGATGATGATGCGCTCTCTGCCGAACATAGATGTGAGTATCCGCCCCAGCACGATCTCGTGAGCCATACCGCCCGCCATGATCACATGATCCACGTCCGCAGGCGAATATCCCGTGCCCACGAACACATTGTCAAGGCATCTCCTGTAGCGTACTGCGATATCGCTCATGGCCGAGATATACTCCTCGGGGGTGATCGAGAAGTCGAGATCTGCACCCTTATACAGATCTCGCACGAACACATATGCGGTATCTCCGCTGTATAGCTGCTTCTTTATATCCAGTGCCAGCTCCCGCACGCGCCTTACCGCGGCAGACAGCTCCATATCATGGGATACGGCGGAGAGCGGTCTGTCAAGGTCGGGGCCCCCGTCCTCCACGGATCTGCGGGACATCATATGTACCAGGATATCGTCCACATCGTTGCCGCCCAGATGCAGGTCTCTTGCGTACCCCACGGGCTCCAGACGGTCAGCGCCCACGGAAGTGCCTATCACGGTGGCCTTCAACAGCGACAAGTCGAGAGTACCGCCGCCCATGTCCACCACCAGCACCAGCCGGTCGCCGTCGAGGCGGGTGCTGTACGCCATGGCTGCAGC
>JAFYEQ010000213.1 GCA_017544185.1 Oscillospiraceae bacterium | reverse complement strand
TACACATACAAAAGGAACTTTCACAAGAAGGCGGTGATCGCATGGACGGGCTGGATCCTCAGAGGGACGGGGATATATTCGCGCTGGATATAGGTACGCGCAATGTAGTGGGGATGTACTGCCGCCGCGAGGATGGCGTCTTCCGTGTAAAGGCACACGTATCCATGCCCCATTCGTCGAGGGCTATGTCGGACGGGCAGATAGAGGACATAGCACATACCGCTGAGACCATATCCGCAGTGCGCACGGAGCTCTCACGGGCCACGGGGATAGACTTTACGAGAGCGTGCATCGCTGCTGCAGGACGTGCGCTGATCACGTGCCGTCATACATCAGAGCGGGAGGTCGACCCGACTGAGCCGATAAGCGACGGTGAGATACGCAGTCTGGAGCTGGAGGCCGTATCCGGTGCGGCTGAGGACCTGGCTGACAGCGATGGTTTCTATTGCGTGGGTCATTCGGTAGTGAGATATACTCTCGATGACTATCCGATAAAGAACCTTTCGGGACATAAGGGAAACCGTATAACAGCAGATGTGCTGGCTGCTTTCCTTCCCGTGAGCGTGGTCAATGGCCTGAACGGTGCCATGGATATGTGCGGGCTCGCTCCCGAGAGCATGACCCTCGAGCCCATAGCCGCCATGAACCTGATCATACCTCCTGAGCTGAGGCTGATAAATATCGCTCTGGCGGATATCGGTGCGGGCACTGCCGATATCGCCGTATCAAAGGACGGAAGTATATTCGGCTATGCTATGTCCACTATCGCGGGCGATGAGATCACAGAGGAGATCGAGCGGCGATATCTGGTGGACTTCGATACGGCAGAGCGTATGAAGACCGCTGATACAGATACTATCTCGTATACCGACATACTCGGGTTCGAACATGAGGTGAACAGGGAAGACCTTATAGAAGGACTGACTGACAGTATCAAAACGCTGTCAAAGAGCATAGCAGACCAGATCATGACTGTGAACGGTCAGACTCCCGCTGCGGTGTTCTTGGTAGGAGGAGGCAGTCTCCTTCCGGGGCTCGACGGTATGATCGCCGAGGATCTGGGGCTCCCTACCGACAGAGTGGCCGTGGGCGGCAGGAACATACAGCTGAAGGTGGAGATAGACGGCGGCAGCACCATAGATCCGCTGCTCATCACGCCCATAGGTATAGGCATCACAGCTGACGGAAATATGGGATACGATATGAGCTCTGTGATCCTTAACGGACGCAAGATACGCATATTCGACACCAAGGCGCTCACATGTGCGGAGCTGATCATGCAGTCAGGACATAAGGCAAGCGAGCTGATCGCACGTACAGGCAGAGGGATAATATACAGTCTCAACGGGGAACGAAAGCATATCAGGGGATCGGCGGGCACGCCCTCCCAGATAGCGGTGAATGGTCATAATGTATCTATGGATCACATAGTCCGTCCCGGGGACGAGATACTATTTACACCTGCGGTGGAAGGACGCTCTGCTGTGGTAACTGTAGCGGACCTTACGGATGACCGCTTCGTCACGGTGAACGGCAAGCGCTTCAATGCGGCTGCCGTGGTCACGGTGAACGGACAGGAGGTCAGCTCCGACTATCAGATACAGATGAACGATGAGGTATCGGTACACGCGGTGTCCACTGTGGAGGAGCTTATCGATGAGCTCATAGAGCGGGGACAGCTGGAGCCCTATGAGGTGATGGAAGTCACCATATCAGGCACGGCAGCTGATATGGACCGTGAACTGAAGGACGGGGACGAAATAAGCATAGTCGCTGCTGAAGAGCCGCCTGCGGCCGCAGAGGAAGAGATACCGGTACACGAGGAGACAGATACCGAAGAGACTGTGGCTGATACGCCAACGGAGCAGCCGACGAACGGCGATGTCACGGTATATGTGAATTCGGTACCCAGAGTGCTCACAGGGAAGAAGGAGCATATCTTCCTGGAGCTCATGGCAACTGCCGATATAGATACGAAGAGCCTGCCTAAGGGAGCTGAGGTATACCTCATGCTCAACGGCAAGGATGCGCTGTTCTCGGATGCGCTGCATGACGGTGACATCGCGGAGATAGGCTGGCGTATGATGGACAAAAGGAGCATATGATGTCAAAGATGTATCAAAGACTTGAAGGCGCCCTCAACAGTATACGGGCGAAGACCGACTTTATACCCCGGATCGCACTGGTGCTGGGATCGGGGCTGGAAGGGATCACAGCCGAGATGGATGTGAGAGCGGAGATCTCCTATCATGATATCGAGGGCATGCCCGCATCCACCGCTCCCGGACATACCGGAGCATTCATATTCGGATATCTGGATGAAGTACCGATGGTGGTCATGAAGGGGCGTGTCCACTACTACGAGGGATATACCCCCGCTGAGACAGTTATCGGCGTAAGGCTGATGGGGATGATGGGGGCAAAGGCTCTGATACTCACCAATGCCGCAGGCGGCGTGAACTGGGGCTTTGAGCCGGGCGACCTGATGCTCATACGCGACCAGATATGTATGATACCCTCGCCGCTGATCGGTGAGAACGTGGATGAGCTGGGGACAAGGTTCCCGGATATGAGCGAGATATACTCCAAGCGTCTGCGGGATGCTGTGAAGAAGGCGGCTATGGAGTCCGGCGTATCTCTCAAGGAGGGAGTATACATCCAGCTCGGAGGTCCCAACTATGAGTCACCGTCGGAGATACGAATGGTGCGTACCATGGGCGCTGATGCGGTAGGCATGTCCACTGCTACGGAGGCTATCGCCGCTCGCCACATGGGGCTCGAGACGGTGGGGGTATCCTGTATATCCAATCTTGCATGCGGTATGTCCAACAAGCCGCTGACGCATAAGGAGGTGCAGGAGACTGCAGACAGGGTCTCTGCTGCGTTCAGAAAGCTGATCAGGAACAGTGTGAAGATCATGGGTGAAAT
>JAFYEQ010000212.1 GCA_017544185.1 Oscillospiraceae bacterium | reverse complement strand
CGCGGCGAAAGGCTGCATAGGCCTTCTGCAGCAGCAGCCGCTTGAAGGTGAAGAGCTGAGAATAGTCGGAGAACTTCCTCTCGCCCATGACCACCAGGTCGGGGTCGTCTTCTGCGATGAGCCCCGCCGTTATCAGCTGTCTCAGGTCGATCATCAGGGGATCTCCCGCGAAGGCCGAATAGCACTGATACGGGCTGTCTCCGTAGCCCGTGGGCCCTATGGGCAGTATCTGCCAGTACCGCTGCCCTGCCTTTTTCAGGAAGTCCACGAAGGCGTAGGCCTCACGCCCTAAGGTGCCTATACCGTAGGGCGACGGCAGTGATGTTATATGCATGAGTATCCCGCTGCTTCTCATAATAGCTCCTTGTATCGGTGGATGGGTGTTGCCGCCAGATCAACGATAACGCCAGCGCAGTTATGCATCTACCGGGTACGTATCGTAACGATCCGAAAGCAAATACCTGCGAAATGGCTGCGGGTCTTACCCGCTCACATAGCGATATCATCCATAGTGATGCATATGCCGGGTCCGTATCAAGACCGCCTGCAGCTAAACATCTGCGAAATGGCTGCAGGCACCGCCTGCTATACGTTGATCTCGGCTGTCGCGTTGGCTCTGTCGCCGTAGCGGTCAAGGACGGGGCGTACGCAGTCTGCGAGGAACTCCGTTACCTGCTCGGCAGATCTGCCGGTGTAGTTCTCGGGGATCAGGGTCTTGTCGATGTCCTCACGGGTGAGACCGAAGGACGGATCGGCAGCGATGCGGTCGATAAGGTCGTTGTCCAGACCTTCTTCCTTGACCATCTTGCCTGCCTGCATAGCGTAGGTGCGGATCTTCTCGTGCAGCTCCTGACGGTCCCCGCCGCGCTCCACTGCGTCCATCATGATGTTCTCGGATGCCATGAAAGGCAGCTCAGCCATAACTCTGCGGCGCACGATCTTGGGGTATACCACCAGACCGGAGGTAACGTTGATCATGATATTCAGTATCGCGTCGCAGGCAAGGAAGCCCTCAGCCACGGAGATGCGCTTGTTCGCGGAGTCGTCGAGAGTGCGCTCGAACCACTGGGTGCCTGCAGTGAACGCAGGATTGAGAGTGTCTATCATGAGATAGCGGGCAAGAGCGGTGATGCGCTCGCAGCGCATGGGGTTGCGCTTGTAGGGCATAGCCGACGAGCCGATCTGGTTCTTCTCGAAGGGCTCCTCCATCTCCTTGAAGTTCTGGAGTATGCGCATATCATTGGCGAACTTCATAGCAGACTGAGCCACGTTGGACAGAGAGGAGAGCACCTGATAGTCGGTCTTGCGGGAGTAAGTCTGACCGGACACGGGTACTACCTTGTCAAAGCCCATCTCCTCGGCGATAAGGCGCTCCAGCTCCTTCACCTTGCTGCTGTCCCCGTGGAACAGCTCCATGAAGGATGCCTGTGTACCGGTAGTTCCCTTGGAGCCCAGGAGCTTGAGGGTAGAGGTGCGGTACTCCAGCTCATCCAGATCTATCAGCAGTTCATTGATCCACAGAGTAGCACGCTTGCCCACGGTGGTGAGCTGTGCAGGCTGGAGATGAGTATACGCCAGAGCGGGCATGTCCTTGTAGGTCTCAGCGAAATCGGAGAGCTGACGGATCACCGTGACCAGCTTCTCCTTCACCAGCTCCAGAGCGTCGCGCATGATGATCACGTCGGTATTGTCGCCAACGTAGCAGGAGGTAGCGCCCAGATGTATGATACCGGCTGCAGCGGGAGCGGCCTTGCCGTAGGTGTATACATGAGCCATAACGTCGTGGCGCACCTGCTTCTCGCGCTCGGCAGCGCATACATAGTCTATATCGTCTATATGAGCCTCCAGCTCCTTCACCTGATCCTCGGTGACGGGCAGGCCCAGCTTCATCTCAGCACGGGCCAGTGCTACCCACAGGCGTCTCCAGGTGGTGAACTTCTTGTCTGCGGAGAAGATGTACTGCATCTCCTTGCTGGCATACCGTGTGCAGAACGGGGACTCATATGTCGATGTATCTGTCATATACAACATCCTTTCGTATCTTGGTATATATATTATACCATATCTCTCGTGATAATGCAAGGGGGAATTGAGGGGATGCAACTGCTAACGCAGTTGCCAGGGACAAGGGACAAGGGACAAGAGACAAGGGACAAGTAGGGGCGGACCTGCGTGTCCGCCCTGCCCACCGTCTTGTCCCGCTACACATCCATACCCTTTCCTCGCACTATCAAGATCCCTATCGCTATGCAGAAGAACGAGAGCGCACCGAATACATAGGCCATCACGCCCGGGGACTTGAGTATCTTCTGCGGGTGCTTGCCGTCCACGGTCAGCGTGATCGTGGAGCCCACGGGGGCAGGGGAATGGCGGGGCGTATCGTCGTACACCCTCACGTCGTGGTATACCGTCCCGTGTACCTCGTAGGTCACATGAGGGACGTAGGTGTACATGTTGCCGTGGCTTTTACTGCCGCGGTAGTTGTAGCTCTCATCGTTGCCTGTCACCGTCGCCTGTACCGTGACCGGGTCTGTCGACCATATCTTCCAGCGCCCTATGTCCGAGAAAAGCCCTATCACAAAGAACGCGCCCAGCACTATCATCGCGATGCCCGCTCTGCGTCTTTTGACATCATCCATATTTCCTCCTTGTGTTTCGTGACATACCGCTGACACGGATCCGACCGGCGCTCATCACGCCGGTCAGTGGTCATGTCAGTCGATAGTGTAAACGCCATTATCGTATGTTATGGAGCTGCTCTGGGACTCGTTCCCGAAGTAGTCTTCCATGAATACGTACAGTCCGACGCTGCCCAGCTTGTCCACGTTCTCCCATGTGAACCTGGTCTTCTTGGTGATCTTGGTCTTCATGCCGTCCATGGTGACGTTCGTGAAGGAGTCAGCGGCGAAGTCGTACTGCAGGAATATGGGATCGAACACGTCGCCGTAGTTGCAGAGGTACTTGACGCTGTACTTACCGTCACTGCCCTCGGGCATCCAGTAGAGCAGATCGCCGTAGGGGGAGTCTATGTTGTCCCAGGCCAGGTACAGCCTTGCGCGTTCGCCGTTGTAGTAGCAGTCGATGTATACCTTGTTGTAGAGCTCATTGTCGGTGGTATAGGTCGCTACGTGCTGCACGGGGAGGATCTTGCCGTTGACAGCCAGCCATTTGCCGTCAAAGCCGACGTCTATATATCCGCTGTAGTCCTCTATATCATCGTTGTAGTCGTTGATAGCTCCCGAGATGCAGTCCGCACCGTTCTCACCGTAGTAAGTCATGATCTCCTTTTCGGAGTCGTATACTGTCATACCAAGGAGTATGTCCTTGCAGAAGCGCATCTTCGTGTAGTTCAGCGGGAAGTAGGGAATGCCGTCGTCGCCGATGGAGAACTTGATGTCCTTGCCGTTTGTGAAGTACTTGGAGTACTCCTTCTTGGAGTAGGCCTTGTTGGGGCTGTACCACTTGCAGCCCTTGTACAGATCCTTGTTCCCCTTGGAGTAGATCTGTCCGCCTGCCATGATGTTGCAGTAGGACTTCAGGTAGTTGTCGTAGTTCTTGAGTATGCCCAGCTTCGAGTGGAGCGCGGTCAGATCGTCGAGGGACCAGGGATCCTCATGGATATGCGTCATGGACAGACCGCTGAGGTATTCCGTCACCTTTGCGTCATCGGTAGTCCTGTTGTATATGACAGCCTTGTCGACAGCTGCGGACATCTTCTCGCGCAGCTTCTTTACAGCGGCCTCATCCTTCGTGTCGGTGGTCTCGTCTATGATGTTGTCGCAGAACTCTATCACGTCGATCATTTCGTAGTTGGGCGTATCCAGCTCAGAGCCCACTCTTGCCTTCGCGATATCGGGGTATTTCTTCTTGGAGAGCATCTTCGAGCCGTATACTGCGAACTCGTCGATGACGGGGATCACCTCTGATACCGCTGCCTTGGTATCGATGATATCAACGTTGGTGACATATCCCTCATTCTTATTGAGAAAGTCTATTGAGTCGTCTATCAGTGTCTGCGCCAGCTCCGGCACGTCGGTATAGGGATCGGTGCAGAGCTGATGGACCCAGTTCTTGTATTTCCAGCCGTAGGAGGTCTCCTCGGAGGCGATGAGGTAGGGGGAGTATTTGGATACTATGGCAGCTGTCTCCACGGTGGACATAAGGCAGGTGTCGAAGCCGACGAACTTGAAGTTAGTGCCGCCCGCCTTCAGCGCCTTGTCAAATTCTGTGAGAGATATACTGTCATGGTAGCCGTCGTCGTCGAAGAAGTTCTCATCCTGGCAGAAGCCGTAGAGCGTGCCTCCGCCGTGATCCCACAGCTCCAGCGCATAGCTGCCGGCGGGGTAGTTGGTCTTGCAGTACTTTATGAAGTCGGAAAGGGTATCGGGGTCGCCCATATCCTTTTGTCCCAGACTGTCGTCGATAAGCTCAAGACCGCCCTTGACGACCTTGTAACGCTGCGACCTTTCAGCGGATATGCCGTACTTCTGCCATTCCGAGGCCCCGCCGGTCTGGATGATGAAATTCACGTCTCTGGTGCCGGTGTAGCCGCTCAGCAGGTCTGTGATGTCCTTGGTGGCGTCGCCTGCTCTTGATTCCAGATCGGAGCCGCACAGGTATACCATCACGGTCATAGCGGCATTGCCCCCGATGTGGGCAGCGATGCCCGACGTGTCATCCACGCTCTCTATGGCAGCAAAGGCAGCCGGTGACAGTGCAGACAGGGAAATAACTGATGCCGCCCCCAGAGCGGCGAGCCTTGATCTGATCTTCATGATACATCCCTCATTTCATTATCATCATATTATCAACATATATTATACCGAAGAGAACGGAAAAAAGTACCCTTATCCGACAAATGCAAAATGCACAGCCGTGGGGCTGTGCATGATGTCAGTATATCTCATGCGTTGTCCCGCATGGGGAGCTTCTGCTCGAATATCTCCACAGGGAGCGGACGGTCGAAGTAGAAGCCCTGAGCCAGATCGCAGGAGTTGTCGCGAAGGAGCTGTACCTGCTCGGCGGTCTCCACGCCCTCGGCGATACATTCCAGACCCATCTCCTGTGCCATAGCCACCACGTACTTGAACATGATGGAGCGGCGCTCGGAGTCGGCATCGTCGCTGTTGCGGTCGGGGAGGAAGCTGCGGTCGATCTTGATGACGTTCCAGGGGATCTCCTTGATCAGGTTCAGCGAGGAGTAGCCTATACCGAAGTCATCGACGGAGGTATATATGCCCGCCCTCTGCAGTCCGCTCACCACGCGCTTGAGATCCTTGAACTCTATGTCGGTGGTGGTCTCGGTGAGCTCTACCTCTATAT
>JAFYEQ010000021.1 GCA_017544185.1 Oscillospiraceae bacterium | reverse complement strand
GGGACACAGACGCCCTGCCCGAGGGGTACGGATGGTACACCGTGCGGGAGCTTCGTGACAAATGCGGCGGCGGTAAGGATCTCTTCGCGGCGTTCACCGCATATCATCTGTGGAGATGGTACGCGGACACCCGTTTCTGCGGCAGATGCGGCGGTAAGCTCTGCCGTCACGAGAAGGAACGTGCCATGGTATGCCCCTCGTGCGGGAACGTGATATACCCGCGGATATGCCCTGCAGTCATAGTCGGCGTGATGAACGGCGACAAGCTGCTCATAACGCGCTACCGCAGAGGATACAGGCACAACGCGCTTGTGGCGGGCTTCACGGAGATCGGTGAGACGCTGGAGCAGACCGTGTCCCGCGAGGTATACGAGGAGACGGGCATACGGGTAAAAAACATATGCTACTACAAGTCACAGCCATGGGGCATGGCACAGGATATGCTGGTCGGCTTCTTCTGCGAGGCAGAGACCGATGAGATACATATGGATGAGAACGAGCTGAAGTACGCCGAGTGGGTGCAGCGTGAGGATATCGTGCCCCAGCCCAACGACATCAGCCTCACCAACGAGATGATGAAGGTGTTCAAGGCAGGAGATACTACGCTCCTTACGAAAGGCGGGCAGATATGAGCATAACGGTGAATATATACTATACAGGCAAGGACGGCGCTGCCAGACGCTTCGCCGAGGAGATGACCTCATCGGGGATAGTGGACCGCGTGCGTGCCGAAGAGGGCAACGAGCGCTATGAGTACTTCTTCCCCATGGACGATCCCGAGACGGTGCTCCTGATCGACAGATGGCGGGACGAGGAAGCGATACACATCCATCACAAGTCGGATATTATGGTGGAGATCGCGGCACTTCGCGACAAGTACCGCCTGCATATGCGCATAGACCGCTTCACCGAATATACCGGGCAGACCTGACACGGCCTTCGAAGGCCTTACATGGCCTTCGGTGACAAACAACAAAGGGGTAATATATGAGCACGTTCCGAAAGCAGCACATGCCGATAGAATGGCATGATATGATAGATGAGGAGTCCACCGTCCCTGCCGTGGACGCGACTTTGCACGAGAAAGCCACGCTGGTGGCCAGGATGGGGCAGATGATGCTCTCCGTCGGCACCAGCGCGTGGCGTGTACGCGCGGCCATGAACAAGGTGGCAAGAGCGCTGGGCGTGACGCTGAACGCAGATATAGGCCTTGTGACGATCACATGGTCATGTATAGACGGCGACAGGTCCGAGAACGGCACCATCGCTCTCCCCACCACGGGAGTGAACACCCATCGCCTGATGTACCTGAAGGAGTTCTCCGACGGCTTCGCAGAGCGGGCCGAAAGGTACTCCGTCACCCAGTTCCACCGCATACTCGACAAGATCGCCGAGATGCCGCTCAACTACAAGGCATGGCAGCTGGCGCTGGCATCGGGTCTGGCCTGCTGCGCGTTCACCTTCCTGCTGGGAGGTGGGCCTGTGGAGATGGCCTTCGCCTTCGTAGGCGCAGCCGTGGGACAGTTCTTACGCAAGAAGCTGATAGAGGGGCATATCACGCTGCTCGCCAACGTGACCGCCGCGGTCATGGCGGGATGTCTGACATATAGTCTGCTGATGCTGGCTGGCGAGAAGCTGTTCGGGCTGACAGACACACACCGCGCCGGATACATATGCTCCATGCTATTCGTGATACCCGGCTTCCCGCTGATAACGGGCTTCATAGACCTGGCAAAGCTGGACCTGAGATCGGGGCTCGAACGCCTCACCTACGCGGCCCTGATCATAGGCATGGCCACGCTGACAGGCTTCGTTACAGCACACCTGGTCAGGTTCGCGCCCGGCTCCTTCACGGAGAAGGACATCCCCCTGCTGCTCCTGACGCTGCTGCGGATGGTATGCTCCTTCTGCGGTGTATACGGCTTCTCCTACCTGTTCAATACGCCGCGCAAGGTGGCAGCCACGGCGGGCGTCATCGGCATGATCGCCAACACCCTGCGTCTCACGCTGATAAGCGTATCCCCCATCCCGCCCGTGGTAGCGGTGTTCTTAGGCTCCCTGACGGCAGGACTGCTGGCGTCTCTCACCGGCACGTTCAGAGGCTACCCCAGGATATGCATCACGGTGCCCTCCATCGTCATCATGGTGCCCGGCATGTATATGTACAAGGGGATATACTATCTCGCACAGGCCAGCTACGCAGAGGCCAGCTCATGGCTCTGCGGCGCCGTCACGATCGTACTGGCTATCCCCCTCGGCCTTATCTTCGCCCGGATCCTCACCGACACCAACTTCCGCCGATCGAGCTGACGCCCTTACAGAATTATGAAAGTGGAGAGTTGAGAGTTGAGATGATGGGAACGTTCATATGCTGTTCCCGCTTTCAGTCTCCGACTGCGAGGTCGTTGTTTATCTGATCCTATTATACACCCTTGATATCTGCTTGTCAAATAAGCTGTTTTCTCATATCATAGGGCTTTTTTGATAAAAAATGAGCGTTTCCGATCAAAAGCTCCATTTTTGTAAAACTTCTGCCCAAAACTCAAGACCTTTGTAAACATTTTATGAATAGCAGACCAACATAGTATACTCATATACGGATATGGCCATCCTAAGGGAACGATGTGTTTGTGCGCTCCCCCGGGCTGACACGTAGGGCTCCATAGGAGACCATCGGCCCCTACAGAAGGGTACGGCTCATATGAGCGTTTGGCGATATCTTGACTCTCAACTCTCCACTCTCAACTCTCACGCAACTCCTAACTCTAAAGCTCCTATCTCAAATATCCGCTTGACGATCCCGCCGCGATATGGTAGAATATACAAAACGGGTGCTGTGCACCGGAAAGAGGACGGATATGAAAAGGGATATCAAAAGGACGATATTTGCAGCCCTGATATCGGCGCTGCTGATGACTGGATGTATGAAGATCGATATGGCGGTGGAGCTCAAGAGGGACGGTACCGCTTCCATGGCGATCACCTACGCGATGGACTCCGAATACGCATCGGAGGACGAGTTCGAGGGCCACGAGGTACAGCACTTCAACTTTGACGGCAAGGACTATGTGCCGACGCCGCCCACGCTGGTCTTTGGGCACCACTTTGCCTCCATCGCCTCCGGGCTGGGGATGATTGGCGGCGCACTCTGCGCGTCTTCGTTCGGATGGCTGCCGGTGCTGCTGTGGCTGCTCGTCGGCGGGATCTTTTTTGGCGCGGCGCAGGATTTCGGCGCGCTCTTTGTCTCGCTGCGCACGAAGGGACGCTCTATCGGATATATGCTGCGCGAGCGCGTGGGGGAGCGGGCGCAGCGCCTCTTCTCCGTGCTGGCGCTGATCGTTCTGGTGCTGCTGGTGGCGGTCTTCGTCAGCCTGCTGGCTGCTGTTTTTGGCGAGACGAATAATGTGTCGCTGGTCGGACTTGGTCTTGGCAAAGAAAAGCTGACGCCGATCGTCAG
>JAFYEQ010000211.1 GCA_017544185.1 Oscillospiraceae bacterium | reverse complement strand
GACCACGAAGCCATTCCTCTCATGTCTATGTTTGTAGCGCCGACCGGGAAGTTTGAAATGTCCACATCGTCCAGACCTCTGTACGTGCGACCACCTTCCCAACGAGGGGCGGCTTTTATATAGTCTTCTACATATTGAGCTTCAGCTAAAAAATGAGAGGCACCCTTTCCAGTAATCGCAAGTCTCATTCCCATAGACCCACTTCCTGAAAAAGTGTATACGGCTTCTGCATAGGCACGCGCCTCACTATCCGAGATCCCCGGAATGCGGTCTTTTATATACTGGATCCTCGCATCTTCGTCGGAATAACTGTTATTAGGTCCCTCCATATCAGTGTCCGGTGGCAGACCGTTAGCGAACGGGTCTGTTGGTACAGGCTGGGGCGGTACCGCGGGTGGCATAGCTCCACCTACCCCAGAGCTCCCTCCTCTTTTAGGCATAAACATCACTCCTTTGGGTTTATAGTAGCCCAAAGGAGTGCGTTTTCATAGTGATATTTACTGCTGTATTCCGTTGTCAGTTATAGATAAAATAATGTGTGTTTTTTGTCGCATCTATTTTCTTGAAACGCTTGACTTTCAGCTCAATAAGAGCTATTATAGACACACGCTAAGGGAAAGGAGGCGATTCCGATGGTGCGGAAAATAAAAGAGCTTACTAAGATCACGGCAGAACTTAGTAAGCTCATGCTCAAGATACTTGAGCTGCTCAGTTACATAACCTTCGCGGTTTTCACCGTAAAGGGCCTCATAAATACGATACTGAGCTAAACGATACCGAGTACCAAGGGGGCGAAAGCCCCCGAGGGAAAGGTTCGGATATATAATACCATACAAAGGAGCGGATGTCAAGTGAAAAAAGAAATTTTTAGACTTTTAGTAGAAATAGCCAAGTTGCTGGCGCTTATAGTTGCGAACATCGCGGTGGCTGCCCTGCTTATATGGGCGATCCTTGAGTAACTTGGAACGCTGACCTATCGGCGAGACGGGGAGAAGGAGTACGGTATGAAAATAACTGATACATATACAATAGCATTGCTGATGTGGTATTTCGGGATGGATGCGTCCGAGGTAAGGACCAGTGACTGGACGGACGAGGAGATAGCCAGAGCTCAGGCATATTGTAAGCAGAAGCGCTTTGACCCGATTGATTGGGCTGGTGAATGGGTGTATAGCAACAGCAGTTATTACGAAGACTAAGACGTGGGTATATGGGGGTCAAGCGGGGGTCAAAGAAACGAAGCATAACGCATAGCTAAAAGGCGTGCGAGGTATAACGAGTTTCTTTCGTAATGCGCAGGCCGCAGGTTCGAGTCCCGTTGCCAGCTCCAAAAATATCCGCGTCTCATTACGGGGCGCGGATATTTTTGTATATGAAGTTCCCCCGTCCATGGACGGGGGATATAGCTGTTAGTCTTCTTCTTTCTTGCGTCTGCGTACTGCGAGGAGGACTATGCCTGCCAGAGCGGCGGTGCCGATGATCGCATGAGGAGCGTAGGACATGATCACGCCCGTGGGGACAACGCCGTCTCTCTTGTTGACGTAACCGGTGTATATCGGAGAGTCACCGACGGTCTCCGGTGTTGACGCTGTACCGGGCTTATCCCTGAACTCATTGCCACTTATCATGAATACTACATCATTATTATCGTTTTCATCGTCAGTATATACTGTAGCAGTGGACAAATAATCCTCGGCGTCCTCAACTACAGAATATGTCGCGCCCTTGGGAAGGCCGGAGATCTTGATGAACTGATCGTTCTGGAGATAGAACTTGATGTTGGACAGTGTACCTGTCGAGTCCGCCGGACCGATGGTGGTGCGAGAGTTGGCGGTCTGCATAGTTGTCGCAGAATATTTAGTATCTGCTGTCTGTGTAGGCTCACGCTTACCGCCGCTAGCGACATCGACGGGAAGCGTCTGGCCCTCGGTCAGACCGGTGATCGTTACGGTGTACTCGAAATACTTGTCTCTCGAGCCCTGATTGCCAGCGACCTTCTTTCCGATGAAGAGGTCTGTGGTGTTGTATCTGTTTACGATGCCTGTTGCCTTCTGTTCAACACTGAGACCGTCATAGTTCTGAGAGGTACCCATTGTTTCACTTTTCATAACGTTTTTAGGGTCGGAGTAGCGGTCATCCTCTGCGGGCCCATATTCATCGCCCGAGCCTTTGATGAGCTTCTGGAGAACGTATACGTACTTTGTTACAGCGTCGGCTCCTTCTCCGGTAGTAGTGGTCAGGAATTCCAGCGTATGATCGGCGTCCTGCTTGTCTATGACGAATACATCAAGTGCCAGGCTGTCCGTCGTATATCTTATCCCGGCCACCGAAGGTGAGGGAGTAGTCTCGGATATGATGTATCTGTATATGCCCGGCGCGCTGAATGTGACACCGGAAAGATCCACGGTAACGGTCTGCTTAGCATACTGCTGCTCATCTGTGTTGAGCGTTATGTTATCGCCCTCCTGTACTGAGGTATATACACGTGTCTTGTTGGTGTCGCTCGTAAACATGAAGGCAGTGCCCGAGACCTTGGTCCCGATGACCGTGGGAGCTCCGTTACCATGCTCATCGGTCATAGGTCCTTCCTTGACAGCCATAGTCGTGCTGGTCTGAGGTCTAGCCACGGTCTCGTTGTTCAATTTATTGCCTATGGTGAACGTAAAGTCTGAGTTCGGCACGGAGAGGCCCTTATCCATCACAAGATATTTGTTGAAAGTTATACCGGTGCTGGGTCCGTTTATGGGCGTATACTTGAACTCACTGTTCTCCGATCCCACATGTGCCGTTATCGGCAAGGTGAGCACCATCACCAGCGCCACCGCCGCAGCGTTCAGCGCGGTCCTGAATTTTGTACTCATGTTCATGCTCCTTTGTTTTGTTGTGTCTGCGGCGGCGTACCGCCGCAGCCTTATCATTCGTCGTCCTCGTCGGATATGCGCAGCCGCTCACGGCGTGTGAGAGCTATGATGCCCAGTGCGAGGAAGCCGATAAATACTGTGGTGACCTTCGGCAGATGTGCTCCCGAGGGTACGATCAGCGACATGTCGTTGACGTAGATGTAGCTGATATCATCGGTGAGCGTGCCCGACTGTACGGTCGTATCATCCAGTGTCAGTGCGTCGATATCAATGTGCTCTGTATCTCCGTCAAATATACCGGAGGTGGTCTTGTAGTCGTTGCCCTGCTCCGTGATGGTGTACCGTATGTCCTTCGGCAGTCCGATGTACTCTACCATCATCCCGTCGCGCAGATCCACCGTGAGCGTGCCTGAATCGGCGGTGTACGTCCTGTTCCTCAGTATCGCGCCTGTGTCCATGTCCGTCACCTTGAAGATAAAACCGGTAGCTATGTAGGGCTTGCCGCTCGCATCGTAAAGATCGATGTTGAACGTGAACGACTGCTCCCTGTCGCCGAGGCCGCCTGTTATCTTCTTGTATATTGCCAGCGTGCAGGTCTCGTCCTCGTGGTTCTTGAGAGTGAAGCCCAGCTCGTCGGGTCTGTTGATAGGATCTGCTGCAGTCGCATCGAAGTACAGTCCGGACGTGCCTTCAAAGATGCTCAACTTTGACTTCTCCTCAGCTTCATTACTGTTAAAGAAGCCGGTGGGGACTATCTCGGATATGTAGTATACATAAGGGAATCGCTGTTCTATGCCGTTCCAGGTGATCGTACCGTACTTCTCCAGATCCTCGAAGGTGTAGCTCCATGCTTCCTTGGCCTTGAGGCTGTAGCTCGTGAACGCCGACTCGTTGTTGAGATATATGGTTTTCCCGCCGTCGGTGACCTTCAGCGCTCTGCCCAGGTATATCTTAAGGAACGAAGGATAGTTGCCCGATGGCGTCGTGATGAAGTTGCCGTTGTCGTCCTTGTCATAGACGAGTTCGCCGTTATCATCGACATGTGTCTGCCATACTACCTCTGTGCCGTTCTCGGCGTACCACTTCTTGTTGACCGTGACGCTGACGGTCTCGGGTACGACAGTCAGGTCGATCTTCTTGGTGTTGGTGAACGCCACGGTGTCATTAGCAGTAAGCATGATATCTTCCGTGGAGAGAGCCGTCGCGGCGTTGGTATCCTTAAGCTCGCCGCCGTTGACCTGATAAGCCCTCTCGTATGTCACCATGCCGTCCTCGGAGTTGGCCAGATCGTCGGACGCAGCCTCCGTGATGCGGTATGTGGTGCAGGTGGGGAGGTCCTTGAATACTACGGTGTCGCCGCCCTTGATGGTCAGCGTCACGTCGGTCTCACGGTATTCGCTGTTGCCCGTGAAGGTCTCGGCGGAGGTCGTGCTGTCCGCATGAGTTATGGTGTAGGTGTAGGTCTCGCCCATGACTAAGTTGTCGAACATTACGTCGAACGTGAACTCCCGTGCCTGCCATGCCGCCAGATCGTCATCGGGGGCGGTCACAGGCGTGAAGCTGCCGCCTTCGCTGGTCTTTTTGAGCAGCACGGATGTCTTTGTCAGCGTGATATTACGCGTGTCTATGGTGTTGGTGATAGTAGCGGTCGGATCGGTGTCCTTGACTATGGTACCGGTCACAGATGTACCGGAGGTATATCCCTCGTACGTGCCGATCTCCTCTACCATGTACTCGCTGCCAGCGGGGATGCCTTTGATGTATACCGCGTTCTCCTCGCCAGGAGATATGTCGAACGCATATACGCCGTTGCTGTCGAAGGGAGAGCTGGTGTACGGATCGCCATTATTGGTCATTGTGACCTTGAAATGGAAGGTGTCTCTGCTGTACTTCTCCGTTCCATCGGTGATTCCGCCCAGCTGCTTCACGACCTTAAGGTCGCCCAGTTCTATGTCCTTGGAGTTGGTGATGACGGGACGGTCTTCGCTTCCCACGGTGGTGATAGGCGAGTTCCACAGCGCGGTGGACTCATAATCTCCGACCCTATCCTCCCATGCGAAGAACTGATCGTCTGCGTTGAACACCTTCATCTCGCAGTACCATTCCTCGGTGAAACCGGGAGCCTCGGATGCGGCCCTCTCTACGGATGTCCATTTAGCGTAGATAGGATCGCCGCTGTAGTCGTACTTGTGGCTGACCTTATAGAGCGTACCACTGTCCGAGTAGGTCTCGATGACCGTCATGATGATCGACTCTTTGACCTGATACTCCGTAGCGCTGATCGACGTGCTAGCCGTGGCGGCCGTCTTGTACTCGAAGGAGAACACCTTACCGGGCTTTGCATCAGGATCGGTGACCGCTTCGGGCTCCGAGGAGCTCACATACGTGAAGTTCGGGTAAGTCGGTGCATCATGACTGTTTGCAAGATAGATGCTGCTCTCCTTGAACAGATCCAACCCGAACGACGGGCTGAACGTCGGCTCAACGACCGCCGTGCGGCTCAGATATACCATCTTCCCCGTAGATGCGTTGGTCTTACTTAACGTTGTGTTGTTTGAGTTGGTATTTGTTGACTGTGTTTCGGTGGTATATTTGTTTCGGTATTCCTCGTCAAAGAATTCTGTATAGTAGGCACCATTGGGGTCGTTGAAGTATCTGTTAACTTTGCCGTTGATTACACTTGTAGTACCGCCTCCTTCTGCTGCTGTGGCTATATCGAAGTTAGCAACAGCATAACTAGCAGGAGTATATTTTTGACCGTAAAGATTGAATTGACTGGGACCATCGAATATTTCCTTGTAGGATGGATTATTTAAATTCCACTTATTTGAAAAAATAGCACAACCTTTTCTGATACTATTTTCAGAGTATTCGCGATATGTCGCATCATTATATTGGATATATTGGAGACTGTAATCAAACTTAGTGATCTTTGAGCCGCCGTTAAAGTTTGAAAGATCAATATATTCGAGTACATAACATCGTGCAAACCATGATCGAGCATCTTCTAATTTATCACCCTTAAAACCGCGAAGATCAATTTGCTTTAAGGAGTAGCATGAATCAAACATTCTCCAGACTGATTTTAAACTGTCATCGGTAAACTTTGTCGGGTCAAGTTTGATCTCTTTCAGGTAGTTACAATTCTTAAACATAAAATTCATAGAAGTGACCTTATCTGTATCAAAACCTGTAAGATCCAAAGTAGTCAGCTGGTTACAGCCCCAGAACACTCCTTCCATATTAATGACATTTGAGGTGTCAATATCACTCGGAAATGTAATTTTTCTGATTTTTGTTCGTTCAGTTCCTTTTCCATCAATTGCGGTAGTTGATGCGAACATTCCTTTCATAGTTGTGACCTTGCTGAAATCAAAAGCACTAAGATCGATTTCTTCTATATTTTTAGTGTTAAGTCCCATAAATAGAAAACTACTATCCGTTGGCATATATACGACACTCGCATCGCTCCACCATTTCAGCACTCCGCCGTCCATCCATGCGTAGAAATGTCCTGTCTCATCGGTGAACGAGCTGTCCTTAAAGGCGGGATCTATCGTATCGATCGTCACGCCCGATGGCAGTGACTTCTCTCTTACGAAGCCGGTCATCGTGCCTTTGTTAGTGCTTATCAGATCCTTCAGCTTGGTACCTATCGTCACCTTGGTGATGGTCTCCTCGGGTTTATCGTTGCTCAGGTGCATCACGGGGAACTTGCCGTCCTCACCCGTACCGCCGAACCACGACTTGACGATAGTCTTGCCGTCATCGAAGGTCTGTTCGTTGTATATGCGGTGGTACTGCGCGTCTTCGGCGCTCGTTTCGGTGAAGTCACCGTTCTCGAGCTTGATGTACTCAACGCCTTCAGTACCTTCATCGAAGGCAACGATCAGACGCTTGCCGTCGGAGCTCTTCTTTACGGTGATACCGTAGGGGTCTTCTGCCGCAGCATAGCCCTCAGGCGGTGTGGTCTCGGTCAGCTTGTAATGGCCCTCGGGCATATAGCCGAAGTCGTATACGCCTGCAACGGAGGTCGGTATGCCGTTCTGCGTCCATACGCCGCCGTCCTTGACCCAGCCAGTGTCGCTGATGGTATCAGTCAGTGTCGTCAGTGTGCTGTCGAGGGAGCTGTCGGGGGAGCTGTCGGCTGTCAGCGTGAACACAGCGCCGTCCAGCATCTTTTTCGTTATGGAGTCGGTCTTCTGGACGTGCATCTGTGCGGTGGGGGTGTTCTTGATGATATAGCCCATGCCGCCGCGCTCTGCGCCTTCACCGCTGATCCTGAACACCAGCATATCCGAGCCAGTACTGGTCACGGAGTAGGTGTTGACCGTGGGAGGCAGATAGCCGTCGGCGGGGATGGTCTCGGTGATGGTGTAGCTGCCCATCTCGATGTTCTCGAAGCGGACGACGCCGTTGGAGTCGCTGACAGCGGTGATATTATCGTATGCGGTGTAGTAGTCGGATATGCCGTTGAGCACGAAGGTGGCACCCTTCACGCCCTTGGACGTATCCAGCGCATCTACCTTGGTGAACTCCAGATCCCCATGATAGCGGGGAGCGTTTTTGAAGCTGTAAGTGTCGCCTTCGTGAGTGATCACGTCATTGGTGAGGTATTCGACTACGTTGCCATGCTCGTCCACTTGCACCAGATCGGCGTCGCCGTACTTCACCATAGTGAACTGGCCCTGAGGGTCTACCTTTACGGTGAGGGGAGTGGTGTCGAGGAGGTGGTCGTCATCGCTGGCGGTCTCCACCAGCTGATAGGTGCCTCTCTCCAGGCCCTTGAACTGTACTACGCCGTTGCTGTCGGAGACGAGGGTCTCGTTGTAGGGCGTACCATAGTCGGATATGCCCGACAGGCTGAACTCTACGCCCGGGATGCCCTCGCCGGAATAGGAGTCGGTCTTGGAGAACTTGACCGTACCTACCGTGATGTACTCTACCTGAGTGTAGTCATAGTGCGTGTAGAAGTAGGTCGTGGTCTGAGCGTCTTCATTGACGTTGGTGAAAGAGCGGTATACATTGTTGTAGGTCAGGGGCTTCTTGAGATATTCGCCTTCCGCGGGATCGTCCACCTCCACAGTGGCGGGTGCTTCCATAGTCACCGAGAAGGACATACTGTCGCCCTTGGCAAGCTCGAAATCGGGTCCGGTGTACACGATGAACGCAGTCACATTCGACAGATCGCCGGGATCGTCGACGTCGTAGATCACAGACCAGCCTGCAGCAGCCTGTTCGAGCTCTGCCCTTTCTTCAGGGGTGAGCGTCGATTCATTGAGAGTGCCGAGCAGCTTCTGGAGCAGATACTTTCTGTTCTTCGAGTCCGAGAAATGCTCGTTATCCAGGTCTATTATCTGATCGCCTCTGTATACGACCAGCTTCAGATGCTGTGAGGGATCCAGACCCTGACGCACCATCCTTCCCTTTATGCCCGTAAGGTCGAAGGACACGATCTTGCCTGCCCAGTCTCTGTTCGTACTCAGTCCCGAGTTGTACTGTGTGCCGTTCACGGTCCTGAAGTTCTCCACGGAGTCGAGTATAGCGATGTCCCTTGCCTTGGTGCTGGGGGAGTTCTGCATACGGATGTTGTAGGTGTATCTGCTGCCGTTGTGTACAGAGCCGCTCTTCTTGTAGGTGGGGTCGTTAGCGGAAGCCACCTTCTTGTATATGCCCGAGGACGTGGGGAACAGTGCGAGTATGTCCTCGGTAGACTCTGCGTATATGAAGCGCTTTGCGCCGTTGTTGTCGGGATCGAGGCCTGTGATGTAGCTCGACATGGACACAGCGTAGTTACCGCCGTTGTCGGGGTAGCCTTCGCCGATGTCGGCGTTGCCCGTCTGGTATGCCACGGTGTTGAGCGCGAAGCTGCCGTAGTCTTGAATGTCGTCGTGGGAGTGTACCGTCACGTAAGTCACGGTGTAGGACTTTTCGCAGGGCTCGTTGATCTTTATGATCAGCAGCTTCTTGCCGGAGCCGTTGTAGTTGTCGATCCTGTCCAGCACCTCGAAGGATGAGGGAGGCAGAGGCTTAGAATCAGCCTTTGCATCGCCGTCCAGGTCCTTGTATACGTTCACGCTGCCTTCGATGATATCGCAGTGAGCGGGGAGCAGATCGTAGAATATACCGGATTCCTGTCTCACGGGGACATCGTTTGATATGGTGCCGTTGACCTCAACGCCGTTGGCGGTCTCGTTGGCCTTGACCTGCCATGCCAGCTCATACTGGTTCATCAGAGTATCATTGCGGCTCTTGTAGATGTTGCCGTCCTGACCGCGTATGGTGACTCTTTCGCCCAGTGCCTTCTTGGTGATATCGGACTCTCTCACGATCTCCGCGATATAGTCCGTACCGGTCCTCTCGGCGGTCATGAGGACATCGCCGTCCTCATGCGTTACGTTCCATACGGAGGTATTGGCAAGGGCCAGCTTCTTTTCGCCCGCGTACCCGTCGGCGCGCACAGGATCGGCGATGCCGATCACGGCCTCGGTGGGATGGAGCGTTACCTCGGGCTTGGTCTCCAGCTCCACGTAGAAATACTTGTTGGTGGTGCGGATCTCATAGCCCGTCACGTTGGCGTCGGGATAGAATATGATCTCTTCGGAGGTGAGATACCTTACGACGCTGTCATCCACTATATTCGCCTGGTATGCGCCCATATCATAGGTGCCCACGAGCTGCGGCTCATCACTGCCGTTTATGTACGCATAGAAGCTGATGATATCGTTATCGCCGCCCAGATAGCCGTGATCCTCATCGGTGGGATCTACGTCCTTTACGGTGAAGGTCATCTCATCGGGATCGTACTCATATCTCTTTACGGTGAGCTTGTAGTAGACATTATCTATGTGATAGTCGCCGTTCCCCAGCTCTATGGGCTCTGCGCCCTGAGCTGCTGCAGAGAGCTTCAGCTGCTTGTCCGTAAGGGTATAGGTGAGGGACTTCTGACCGTAGTAGTTGTCAGCGATATCCTGCGCCACGATCTTGTCCATCGCCAGCTCTGTCGTGGGATAGGGATCGAGCGGCACGGGATCCTGCGGGACGTCGTTCACGGTAATGATCACGTATCCGGGCTGGTCGCCCTCGGGAGGATAGAAGGTGTATCTTCTATTTGGAGCGTCGCTGTCGGTGTTCGTCTCGATGACCGTATGATCTTCGCTGTCGGTGGTCATCTTGCTTATGCTGGTGATCTCAGCGTTGAGATCTGCTATCGTCTTGCCATAGGCATGGGCCGTGGATACGGTCTGATATCTCAGACCGGGCACATCGCCCTTTTGATCCGCGTCGTCTGTCAAATTGCTCAGACTGAAGCTGGATATATTGCTCCTGTTCGTTACTCTCTTGTCATTGCCGTACAGACCGTACTTATCAGCCGAGTATCTGGTCTCGATCTGATGCCACTCGGGATCTCTTACTTCCTTCTTGAAGGTGGCGGAGCCGCTCTTTTCCGTCTTCGCATCCATTCCGTCGGCAGGGGTGAGCGTCATGGTCACGTCGTTGGTGGAGGTGTAGAGGCCCTTCTTGGGCGCATCCTCCAGTGCATCTACGCCCTCTGCACCGCCTACACTTTCCTTGGGGTAACGTGAGAGCACATAGTCGGTGCGTCTGCCCGATGCGGTAAGCCCCTCACGCCGGAAGGCGCCTTCGGTATCAGCGGTCTTGTAGCCCTGTCCCATGTTCACGGCGTATATCTCGCCCGGGACTGTATGTGTGGTGCCTTCACCGTCCGTGCCGGTAAGGTCGAGACGGTCGGGGGTATCGGTCATACCCAGATCGTACTTCTGGGTCACGCCGGATATATCCGATGCTACAGACCAGATCGTGTAGTAGTAACTATCGTCCAGATCGGAGAGACCTGTCTTTTTCATTGCGGCAGCAGCATCGATCAGAACGGCCTCGGGCTCGGCCCTCTTGGAGGTCTTGGTGATCTTAGCAGATGTGTCTATGTAAACGGGTATATTGTTAGTGTCAGCAGAGAGGGGAAGCTTTTCCTTAGGATCTCCTTCTTTCTCCCATGATGCCAGCTCCAGATGGGCATGACAGGGGTTGGACTCTTTCAGATCCTCATACTCCCAGGTGTTCTTGTTCATCACGTATGCCACGGGGAACTCGTATACTACGCCCGCGGAGACCTCGCCGATATTGTATATGACATACTCATCGTGCACGGCATCGTATTCGTATACGAAGGTGTGCAGCGAGCTGCCCTCTACCAGAGAAGCGTCGGGGACGGGCATCTCCAGTGTATCGGGAGCGGAGGTGTCAGTAGTATCTTTGAACTTCAGTATATGCGCGGGTATCCTTATCTGGATGAAACGCTGGTCGGTGAGCTCGACTGTATCGCTGTTGCCTTCACCGGATATAGATACCTTGATGTTGAATACGAACTTGTGTCCCTCGTTGGACTGGTCTGCCTTCCATACGTATGCATCGCTGAGGGACGTGCTCGGGTCTTTAGGATCGGTGGGGATGTAGGTCTGATAGTACTCTGCGCCTGTCTTCAGGTCTATGTCGAACAGGTTCACGGTGTGAGCATAGTTGGTCCCATCGCCGTCGCGCAGCGCCATAGAGTCCACAGCCAGAGGACTGTACACGCCGAATACCATGCTCTTGGTGGTGAAGCTCAGACCGGTGATATCATCGCCGTCCGTAACGGTCGTAAGATCTGTGTCAGCGGCTTCGCCGTCGGCGTTCAGAGCCATGACCTTGAGAGTATCTGCTTCGTCGGTGCCGATGGGCTGTGCAAGGCTGTATACAGCGGTCAGTTCACAGTCGGACAGCAGCACTTCCGCGCAGCTCTCGCTGCTGAAGCGGGCTGCGTATACGGTCAGCTCTGTACCCTCATGCGCGGGGAACGCGCTGTATCTCTCGTCCTCGGAGGAGAGCTCCTCCACGGTGAAACGGACGTTGTTGATGTTCTCGGGCTGCTTCTCGCCGTCAGCGGATACGCCTGTGCATACCGTGCCTGCGGGCGCGGTGGCGGTGACGGACAGGGCACCGCAGGAAGCGTCGAACTGTCTGTCGGCGGAGAGTATGGCCTCATCGGGTGCGGATGCGTCAGAGACGATGCCTTCGACGGGGAGCAGGGCACAGAAGCCCTCCATATCGGGAAGCACAGCAGAAAAAGACACAGACCAACAGTATCCGTCACGGGTAGCGGGCGGATCCGTATAGATCTGTGTCCATGTGTCGTCTGCAGATACGTATATAGCCATGGCCTCGGCGAGGACAGCGTCCTCTTCCGTGAAGACATAGCTCACCTGTACATCATCGGAGGTGACCTCTACCTCCTCGCCGCCGCTCTCGAAGGAGAGGGCATAGCCGTGGAGGATATCAGCGTCATTATGGGCGATGGACGCACTCATCCCGGGGGCGTCGGAGGATATCTCGGCCACAGTCAGCTCTGTGTCGTCTGCCGATATCTCTTCACCGCTCCCAAGTACGTATGATCCGCCCTTCACGGTCAGCGTAATGTTCCCGTCCGCTGACGTGAATACATGTTCGTCGGTCTGTATATTTGCATCTCCCGACTGCTCCGTGTCATCTGCCGCATCATCAGCGGATGTGGCCTCAGCCGTATCGGTGAGGGAAGTCTCCGTGGTATCTGCCTCAGATGTCACGCTGCCGTCCATCTCCTCGGAGAAGACGACAGTCGCAGGGAACAGCGCGGAAGAAAGTATGGACAAGGCTGTAAGACCGCTTACCAGCCTCTGTTTGATACTCATCTTCATTCGTTCTCTCTTTCTGTTGCCTCATCTAGTATCAACGGGGCGAGCCCCGTAAAAAGCATACACTGATAGATAGTGATATTATACCACAAATGGCTCCTAAAAGCAATACTTGAACGCAGAATGATCGGCTTTTCCGGAAATTTTGTTATGATATACAAATACACACTATGATGATCTGTGAGATCTGTGACAAAATGGTTACAAAGTGCTCCGAAGGCCGATCGAAGGCTGACTATTGACATTTTATCACATATGTAGTATCATAGGATATATGCTGTTTGGGAGATGATAGTATGCTCGAAAAGTTGAGCGGTGTCGTCGGTAGATATATGGCGGTGATAGTGCTGGCGGTGGCCGCATTATCCCTGTTTTTGCCGCAGAGCGGTCTGTGGGTGCAGACGGGATGGATCAGCTATCTGCTGATGCTGGTCATGTTCGGCATGGGGCTGACGTTGAAGACGGAGGACTTCGCGTATGTGGTGAAGCATCCGAAGTATATGCTGATCGGCTGTATCAGCCAGTTCACGGTGATGCCCGTGCTGGCCTATATCCTCGGAAGATCCTTCGGGCTGGATACGGCTCTTCTGGCGGGCGTGATACTGGTGGGCACATGTCCCGGAGGTACCGCCAGCAATGTGATCACCTACCTGTCCAAGGGGGACGTGGCACTGTCGGTGGGGATGACCTCCCTCAATACTCTGCTGGCGCCGATACTGACCCCTGCCATCACATACCTGTTCCTGCATACCAGCGTGAAGGTGGACGTGCTGAGCATGTTCCTATCCATAGTGAAGGTGGTCATAGTCCCTATAGCAGCGGGACTGCTTATAGACCATTTCTTCGGCAGGTATACCGCCCATGCCGTGAAAGCCCTTCCTCTGGTATCCGTGACGGCCATATGCCTGATCATAATGTCCGTGGTTTCCCACAATGCGGAAAAGATAATGACCACGGGCACTATGGTGGCCGTGGTGGTGATACTGCATAACATGTTGGGCTACGCCTGCGGCTTCGGGCTGGGCAAGCTCATGAAGCTGGATATGTCCAAGACAAAGGCCCTGTCGGTGGAGATAGGCATGCAGAACTCGGGGCTGGCAGCGTCTCTGGCTGGGAGCGCCTTCCCGGATCTTGCCATGGCTACGGTCCCGGGTGCGCTGTTCTCGGTATGGCATAATATCTCGGGAGCCATACTGGCGAATATATACTCCTCCATCGGAGGCTCCGATGCCGGAGGCTCCCATTCGGGAGGCTCCCATACGGGAGCGGATGAAGATAAACAAAGCTGATGCGGCCTGCATCAGCTCCTGTGGGCAAAAAGATATGCCCGACATTACCGCAAAATGTCGGGCATATCCTTTGGAGAAAGAAAAAGTCAGGAGAAATAAGAGATCATATTGAAAAACTTACGTTCACCTTGATATTATAATACAACATCCACAGTTTATTATCAACTCAAAAATTGCTTGATACAGATCAAATTTTGTTATACATGACAGATCCGGCTGCCGCCGTGCTATTCGCGGTACGCCATCTGCCCATCGTACATGACCAGGAGAGTGACCATGCGGCCGTAGCTGGCGCTGCCGTCGGTGATGCCGTTGACCTTGAGGGTGGTATCTATGGCGGTGTCGGAGACCTCGTTCATCACCTCGGTAGACACAACGGCCTTCTCCTCCACCTGACGCATATACTCCTCGCTGACGAAGGTGTTGTCAGCCGCTACCTGCTCGGTGAGAAGGGAACGGAGCATATATATGTCCTCCTCGGACGCATACCGCGCGGCCTCGCCGTAGAGATAGTTCATGGAGGTGATATACCCCGAGTAGCGTATCACTGGCACGTCCGACTCCATGCACGCCACGGTGGAGAGGAAGTTTGCCTCGTCCTCACGGATGAAGCCCTTCACATGGCACAGCTCGTGGAAGGTGGTGCAGGGCACCCTCGCGGGAGACAGCTCACCGTTGTAGTTGCCCTCCAGAGAGAAGGGGAAGTATATCCCCTGCAAGTTGAACTGGGTCATGAGCATGGAGCTCTTCAGCACCTTGGGGGGCGTGCAGTAGCCGTACAGCTCGGGGAACTCGTCCGTCATGCGGGAGAAGCTCCTCTCGGCCTCGGCCCTGAGATCTGCGGGAAGGGCAGGCCTGCCCTTCTCATCACGGTCTATCACGGGAGCCAGAGCGTCGGCGCGGAGTATCATATCCGCGCACAGGGAAACTACCTCATCGGTGGTGATGTCGGGGCTCTTGTAGACCGACAGCCTTGTGGTGAGCTCAGTGGTGTGATACAGCACGAAGCAGTTCAGTGTCTCGGTCATGAGTATGAACACCAGTATCCAGCAGAAGACCACGGTGCTCACGCGCCGTAAGGGGCGCTTCTTTGCTATGACGGACACGATCAGCAGTATGGGATATACGATGAGTATCCCTATGCCCAGCCCTATCATGATCTCCCCCACGGAGAAGGGGACGATGCCGCATATGCGCGACATCAGGCGGGACATGGGGCAGTATATATGCAGATGGTAGAAGTCCACGGCGGAGGCGGACAGCCATGCCAGCCCGTTCACGATCAGCAGTATCACTGTCGTGACCGCTATGGCGATGATATTTTTTTTCATGTGTACCTTTCGGGAGATCCGGGAAAGTCGGGAGAATATGATATACAAGATATACGATGCATCAAGAGAACGCTTCGCGCGGCGCTATCCTGCGGTGTGCAGGTATATGCGGGAGTATAAGGCACTGTATACTGCGTTTCGCATACTGTCGGAGGCTGCGGTGTGCATCACCTACGGTATGTACGTGATAGGCACGGTGTTGTCCCTGTTTTTTGAGACCAACGGCATCATATGGCTTTATGAGGTGCTCCATTTCACGGTGGTGCCCTTCACGTCCTTCATAGTGACCACCGTGGTCAGGAAGGCTATAAACGCTCCCCGCCCATATGAGCGGGGCATAGATCCGCTGGTGCCCAAGAAGACGAAGGGACTGTCCTGCCCGTCGCGGCATACCGCCTGCGTGGTGGCTATCGCGCTGGCGTGGATGGTATACGCTCCGGTATTCGGAGCGGTGATGATCGCCATCGCGGTATGTATAGCACTCAGCCGCATCATAGCGGGAGTACACTATCCGCTGGACGTGGCCTTCGGCGCGGGGCTGTCGATAGTGATATTCGTGCTGTACGACGTGGCGTTCCGCATCATACTGCCTATTGCCTGAATATGAAGCAGGGTATGGGCGGGTCGTTGGGTCGGTTGGCGAACTCCGATATGACCACGGAATAGCGGCCGCTGTCGATGGAGCGCAGGAAACTCAGCACCTGCTCCTTCTCCTCGTAGCCTGTCTCACGGCCATAATAGATGATCACACATATCACGCCGTCCTCTTTGAGAAGGCCCATGGCCTTGGATATGGCGGTGATGGTGGATGACGCATCGGTGTGTATGTTGTGGTCGCCTCTGGGCAGCCAGCCCAGATTGAACATGACACAAGAGACAGTACCTTCATCGGCGTATTCGTCCATGTGCTCATGGCTCCTCTGATGGAGCTCGGCGGTCATGCCGTGCTCCTCGAGGAGCTCTTTCGTGCTGTTAAGGGCATCCTCTTGGATGTCGAAGGCGATGACCTTTCCCGTGCTGCCCACGAGCCCGCAAAGGTAGAGAGTATCATATCCGCGCCCCATAGTGGCGTCGATGCATATATCCCCCTCATGTATGCGCCCCTCGAGGAGCAGGCGGGATATCTCAAGTGCTGAAAAACGTTTTCTCATATTCACGACAGATAACATGAGGGCATCCGTCAGCGTCGCTGCGGACGTGCGGATGCCCACGATGTGTTATTTCACAGGGAATTTGAAATTCCCTCTTGACAGTAACGTTCAGATGTGGTATAATATACCTAAAGGTCGGGAGCTCCCGATCAGTCTATCACCATGGTCCAGCCGAAGGGATCCTCAGCCTTGCCCCACTGGATAGCAGTGAGGGAATCATACAGCATCTGGGAGATGGGGCCGATCTTGCCGCCGGAGAGAGACATCACCTTGTCGCCGTACTTGAGCTCGCCGATGGGGGAGATGACTGCAGCTGTGCCTGTGCCGAAGGCCTCGTCGAACTTGCCCTCGTCGTATGCCTTGATCAGCTCGTCGATCTCGATGTCGCGCTCCGTTACCTTATAGCCCTTGTGACGAAGGAGCTCGATGCAGGACTTGCGGGTTATACCGCCCAGGATGGACTTGCGGTCGAGAGAGGGAGTGATGACCTCGCCGTCAACTACGAACATAACGTTCATAGCACCTACTTCCTCAACGTACTTGCGGTGTACGCCGTCGAGCCAGAGCACCTGCTCATAGCCCTGCTTGCCTGCCTCGTCCTGTGCCTTGAGGGAGATAGCGTAGTTTGCTGCTGCCTTCGTGAAGCCGGTACCGCCTGTTACTGCGCGTACATAGTTCTGCTCAACGTAGATCTTTACGGGAGCGAGGCCTGCTGCGTAGTATGCGCCTACGGGAGAGCAGATCACGGAGAATATCAGATGCTTTGCAGGATGTACCCCCAGCATGGGATCTACAGCGAACACGAAGGGGCGGATGTAGAGGGAAGTGCCATAGTTATGGGGCACCCAGTCAGCGTCTACCTTCACCAGAGCCTTTACTGCCTCAACGAAGATCTCCTCGTCGATCTGAGGTATGCAGAGACGGTCGTTGGACACATTGAGACGGCGAGCGTTCTCATAGGGTCTGAAGAGCTGTATGCCCTTGTCGGTGCGGTAAGCCTTCATGCCCTCGAAG
>JAFYEQ010000210.1 GCA_017544185.1 Oscillospiraceae bacterium | reverse complement strand
TCAGCCTCGAGCTCGGGAGAAGACAGCGTATCCAGATGCCCCTTCGGAGAGATAACGAGCTCATTTCCGTTCTTTTCCTTATTTATCGTCAACATAGCATCCTCCCGGTCAAAAACTCTTGTATACGGTCATATGTACCTTTTTGCCTACGATGGATATCTTGACCTCGTCGGCTACTCTTCTCAGGATAGACTGTTCGTACTTGTCCCATTCCGAAAGCTCTATGCTGCGGTTGACCATATCATCGAGCACATCATAGGGGATATCATCATTATAGTATTCATCATCCGAGAGCATAGCTTTCTCAAAGGCATCTCTCAGTCTCCCCAGGAAAGAGTTGGCAGCGTCGTTCTCGCCCTTTGTGGAGGAGGAGATGAACGCCTCTCTTTTTTCCTTGTCCATGATGGTCTCTGTCGTCATATGCAGCGTGATCTGTCTTCCTTCGCTCTCGAGCCAGAAGGACGCCTTCATCTCGCCTGTGATACTGCGTGCAAGGCTAAGCATCTCCTCCGTACACAGTCTCAGATGCAGCTGATCCTTAGGACCGATACTCAAGAACTGTGCTGTTTTCTCGGTCTGGACAAGGGCATCCTTGAACCCGTTGCCGTTGTTCTCTATCATGATCACATCAGACTTCATTCCCGGACCTCCATTCATGCATGGCAGCGGCGTGGCCGCTCACGGTCATCGCCCTGTCTGCTCATTATCATCCACACAGGACCTGCAGGATCCTGTGTGTTAGGTGCCGTCCCGTTGGACAGCATCATCGCAAGGTCATCTGCTCCCCGCCTTCAGCGCCTTGTACACCTTTTCCTGTACGGGCAGCCGTTCAAAGCGCTTATAGTCGGAGGAATACTGCTCACAAAGGCGCTTCGCGTCCCCTCTCTCGAGGAGCTTTATGAGCGGCAGCGTCAGACCGTGTATGGCATTTAGCATCCAATAGATGCTCAGCGGATCCTGATGCTCCTTGGGTAGACGGTATATATATCCCAGCAGCTCGTACACCTCTGACGATGACGGGCTCCCGGACGCGGTCTCCTTCAGAGCCTTTTCCATATCCTCGGCGAACCTCTCATGACAGGGATCGTCTGCGGGCTTGCTGCCCATGCCGAAGAGCCCGTCGCCTATCTTTCTTTCGCTCTCGAGCTTCTCCGCCTTTGCGATATACGCATCACAGATGTCCTGTATCTCAGAAAAGGTCATGCCTCATCATCCGTTCTGTTCTCTTCGTCTCCTGTATCTTCGGAGGATACGGTATCCTTTATCTCCTCGATATCCTTTTTGCGGCGCAGGCATATATACACCCCGAAGGCTGCTGCTGCAGCGATGAAGGCTATACCTATGATGTGTGCCGTCACCGGGGACATGGTGGTATCCTCCGCCTGCATTATCTTATATCCCAGATACGCTATATACGCTGCCACTACCGCACGAAGCAGTGCAGCTCTGTTAGCCTTGGATGTCCTCTGAGGATCGGATCCGCCGTTCATATGCTCTCCTTGTCTGTATGACAGCTGCCGTGGATCTGTGCGTATGCACGGTACGGCAGCTGTCCGGCCTGATATAAATACTATCAGCCTGCCTTGCCTGTCTTATGGTTGGATACTACGTCGAATATAACGGCTACCAGAAGAACTGCGCCCTTTACGACGTACTGCCAGTTGTTGTCCAGACCGATGATAGACATGCCCTGGTTGATGACGCCGAGCAGTATAGCTCCGACCATGATGCCGGGGACAGTACCGCTGCCGCCGTATGCGGATGCGCCGCCGATGAAGCAGGAACCGATAGCGTCCATCTCGAATGCGTTACCGGTATCACCGTTTACAGAGCCTATCTTTGCAGCCCAGAGCAGACCGGAAAGACCTGCGAGGAAAGACATGGATGTATATGCTGCGAAGTATACCTTGTTGGTATCTATACCGGAGAGCTTCGTAGCCTTCTCATTACCGCCGACAGCATAGAAGTATCTGCCGAACGCGGTCTTGGATGTGATGAATGCATATGCGAGAACGACTACCAGGATCCATATAGCCATTACGGGGATGCCCTTGTAGCTTGCCAGCTGCCAGCTGTAGATAACTACCAGAAGGCTGATGACGCCGATCTTTGCATATTCGGATATAGCGGAAGCCTGCTTGTAGCCCTTGGCAGCCTTGTTCTTCCTGCTGATGACGGTATTTACTATAAGTCCCACTGCGATGAGTATGCCTGCGATAAGAGCAGACCATCTCTTGTGGTTTACATCGTCCAGACTGCCGTCGATAGCGGGGATGTTGATATAGGATGCGAAGATATCGAGGAACGTCTTGTTGTTTATGGATATAGTCTTGGATCCGAGTATCGCACGGCCGAGGCCGCGGAACAGGAACATTCCCGAAAGGGTGCAGATGAAGGGCGGTATATGGATATTACCTATCCAGAAGCCCTGCCATACACCGACTATGCAGGATATCACGAGACAGAGCAGTATGACGAGCAGTGCGGGCATACCGCTTGCGAGCATCTGCGCTGCGATAGCGCCTATGAGACATACAGTAGATCCGACTGAAAGGTCGATGTTACCTCCCGTAAGTATGCACATCAGCATACCGCATGCCATAACGAGCACATATGCGTTCTGCAGCAGGAGGTTGGTCATATTCTGCGCATACAGCAGACGTCCCTTCGTAAGGACTGCGAACAGTATGAATACCACGACCAGAGCGATGACCATGGTATATTTTTTGATAAAGGTCTTAACGTTCATATAGCACCTCAGCTCACTTTTTATCAGACTGGAGGATCGCAGCCATGATCTTCTCCTGAGTAGCTTCGGAGGCAGGCATCTCTGCCACCATATGCCCCTCGTTCATGACATAGATGCGGTCGCACATACCGAGCAGCTCGGGCATCTCCGAAGAGATCATGACAACGGACTTGCCCGCTGCCACCAGATCGTTCATGATGCAGTATATCTCATACTTCGCACCGACGTCGATACCTCTTGTCGGTTCATCGAGTATGAGCACCTCGGGATCCGCGAACATCCATTTCGACAGCAGCACCTTCTGCTGGTTGCCGCCCGAGAGATTGCCCACGTTCTGCTGCACGGAGGGTGTCTTGGTACGCAGCTTCTTCTTGTATTCCTCAGCAACTGCGTTCTCCTTGTCAACGTCTATTATGCCGTTATTGCACACCTTTTCAAGACGTGCCATGGTATTGTTCTTGGCTATGGATTCAGAGAGTATCAGTCCGTTGCCCTTGCGGTCCTCGGTAACGTACGCAAGACCTGCTTCTATGGCATCACGGACGCTCTTGAGTTCCTTCTTCTGACCGTCGATCTCAAGCTCGCCGCTTATATCCGTACCGTAGGATCGGCCGAATATGGACATGGCCAGCTCTGTGCGTCCTGCGCCCTGGAGCCCCGAGAATCCCACGATCTCGCCGCGGTGTACATCGAAGGACACGTTGTCCACGACCTTCTTCTCGGTATACAGAGGATGATGCACTGTCCAGTTCCTGACAGACATCCCCACCTTATCGCTCACATGGTG
>JAFYEQ010000209.1 GCA_017544185.1 Oscillospiraceae bacterium | reverse complement strand
GTAGTCGCCCGTGCCCCATACGGGATACTCGAAGGGGGTATTGTCCATAAAGGTGCCCATATCCCTGGTGTTCATCTTGGGGGTATAGGGATCCTCGCCCAGACGCATAAGATATGTCAGATCCTCATCGTCGGTGCGCCGGCCCCAGTATATATGGCACAGGTGGCCGCTCTCCAGAGCAGCGAGGGCGTAGGTGGAGCGGGGAGTGGTGAGTATGAACTGTGTCAGCTCCTCGGTGAAGGGCACGTTCTTGCCGATGTGCCAGTCCCACTTGATGTAATTTTTTGTTAGCTTGGATGCCTTTATAAGATCCATATGTCCCTCCGTCAAAACTCGTAGTCGATGCAGGCGCGGCCGCCTTCTTCCTTTATGGTGGATATGAACGCACCGAACGCCTTATGGTCTGGATGCACCTGATATGCATCCAGATCTGCCTGTGTGTCGAAGTCGGCGATCAGCGCGAAGTTATAATTGGTCTTGTCTGCCGACGGAGCGTTGACCACCGCTTCAAATCGGCGTATCTGCGTGATGGTGTCGGGAAGCTTTTGTGCCTTCTCCTTAGCGAGCAGCGCGTTCTCATCCGCTGTCCTGTCGGTGCTCTTCAGTCTGAACATAACAATATGGCGTATCATGTCTTTCTCCTTTAGTATGTAGTCTATTGGTATGATGTATGGATATATCATCGTTTGAGGATAAGGTATACAAGTTAGGAGAGTTGAGCTTGAGAGTTGAGATGGATCGGGATCTGGATGACCATACAAGCGGGAGCGGTGAATTTGTGAGCTTCCGTGTGCCCCTACGAACGGGAGTGGTACGGGTATCAGTCTTCTCACAGACATCGTAGGGGCGGACCTGCGTGTCCGCCCATGGGAACGCACCCCTATACCGTGCCCCCACAGCCATCATCTCAACTCTCCACTCTCAACGCTCCCACAGATCCTAACGTTCACGAATTTCTTTCTTCTATGTAGTGCTCGCTGACGGCACCGAAGCGGCGGGTGATGATGCCCGTGAGGATATACAGCACGATGCCTGCGATGTTGGACACGATGAACTCGGGGAGGAATATGCGGAAGAGTATCTGTTTGTCGGGGTCGTAGCCCCAGACATAGTAGTACAGCACATAGTGGAGCCCGCCGTGCAGGAAGCAGGCCACAGCGTCCATGCATATGAAGTTGAATATGTTCTTGCGAAGTACATTATTGACCAGCAGGGAGCACATCATGGACGTCCACATGAGTATCACTGCGGACAGTCCCGGCAGCATATTGTACGCGCTGTCAAGGAACAGGCCGCACACCATGCCGTATACCGCGGCGGCCATGGGCTGCTCCCTCATGGCGAAGCATATGGCGCAGGGGATCAGCATGGACGGCAGAGCTGCCGTGCTGCTCACGGTGAGCATGAGTATATATGAGAATATCATCAGGAATACGAATATCAGTACCCTGATGATCATATGCGAACGTTCCTTGCGGGCCTTGAGCTCCATGTTCATGCGGCTCACGGTGCATCACCCTCTGCCTTGGCGGCGTTCTTCACGGCGGTGACCTCATCTATGGAGTAGTCGATCACCACGAACACGCCCTGTACGGTGCGCGGATCGGCTGCGGGAGTGACCATGGCGTACTTGGACAGACCGTTGGTCTCGATGTCCACGCTCTCCACCACGCCCACCAGCTGGGAGGCGGGGAAGTTCTCGCTGCCGGATGTGAGTACTATGTCACCGGGCTCTATGTCGGCGTCCTTGTCGATATGCTCGAACTTGACCTTGCCGTCGGCGGACATATCGTAGCCGCCGCTTATGAGCCCCTCGGTCTTGGTGCGGACGGTGTACGCACCGATGGAGGTCTTGGGATGGAATATGGTGCGCACCTTGCAGGTACCGGGGGATACCTCGCTGCATACGCCTATTATGCCGTTCTGCGTGATCACGGGGTCGCCGGGCTCTATGCCGTCATCGGCGCCCTTGTCCACGGTGAAGGATGCGAAGGGATCGTTGGTGGAGCGGGCGATGACCGTGCAGGGCGGCGAGAAGCGGTAATCCTCATGTTCCTCGTGGAGCTCCAGCATAGTTCGGAGATCCCCGTTCTCGGTGACCAGCTTGTCGTAGTCCGCCATCTGCCCGTAGAGGGCGGCGATCTGCTCCTTGAGCTGCCTGTTCTCGTCGTAGTACTTCTCGGCGTTCATCATCATGTCGAGAGATCTGCGTATCCTGTCCGACAGGCGGGAGGACGCGGCCTTGACGGGGGCGAACACCATCTCGAAGACGTAGGAGCTGGTGGTGGAGAACCCGCCTGTGGTGACGGAGTATATCATGGCGCCGGTGAGGAGCGCAGTGATCGCAAGTATTATCTTGAACCTGACGCTCTTGAAAAAGTCTGCCACTGCGCCTCACCCCTTTCATAGTATCGTATCTCCCCGCCGACGTGGGCTGATACTATTTCTTCCTCTATGTATAGACGATCTCTCCGTCCGAAAGCCGTATACGATGGCTTTCGGACGTATTTCTCGTCTATACATAGGTCAGAAAGTAGTATGAGAGATACTTATCCGATGTTTGCTCAACGTATGATCATTTTGATTATGCTGCGCTTGGGGATGACCATCCTGCGCAGTACGGTCTCCGCGGTATACTTCAGGCGCTCCTCCGACTCCTCGCATATCACGCCGTCGGCTGCGCCGGTACACTCAAGGAAGGTCCACACCAGAGCCATATCCGCCAGCTTCCCTCCAAGGGCGCGGGGCTCTGTGATGCCGTTGTACATGGCGAAGAAGCTGTGACCGGTGCTCAGCGCCTTCTGCGGATCCATCCCCACGCGGACAGCGGTCTCGGGGTCGTGCTGGGGCGAGTCGATCAGCGCCCCGAACAGCGAAGCAAGATCGAGGATGGAAGAGCCCTTGGCTATGCCCGTAACGTCCGTGAACATGAGTTCCCCGTCGGATACCATTATGGCATTGGGGTGAGGACATCCCTGCAGCAGCGTGTTGCAGTAGGGCATACACTCGATCAGCTCATGGAGCACTGCGATATCGTCTTCCTCTGCGGCGTCGGCCAGCATGTCGGCGCTGCGGCGGAGCCTGTCTTTAGCGTCGGGTATGTCGGGGCTGTCGGAGCATATCTCGTGGAAGGAGCGGACGAAGTCGGAGTACTTCTTGATGATGTCGTTCCACTGGAACAGGGCAGCCTTGTTTATCACATCGGAGAGCAGACGGGCATCGCCGCATCTGAGCACGATGCCGTAGCCATCATCCGTCCTC
>JAFYEQ010000208.1 GCA_017544185.1 Oscillospiraceae bacterium | reverse complement strand
TATCCTTGACATCTACCGACTGATCCTGTATCCCGGGATACATATACTCATATTCTGAGAACTCTATGTAGTATGTGGTGATGCCCATGTCCGCACATGTGGGAGGCGTCTTTACCCTGCTGCGGGTGTTGCCGGCGGGTCCCGCCTCATGTCCGCAGTCCTTGCAGGTCGCATTGGCGGTACAGAAGGAATAGTCCTCGTTCCACACATACTCATACTCATAGTCATGAGGCTTTTTCGGGATATCGTCCAGCGTTACGCCCTGATATACAAAGCCCTCGGTCTCATATGTCGCATAGTAACGTGTCTGACCCATGGCAGTGCAGGTCGGTCGAGTATAGGTATACGACGCAGCCTCGGCAGTCTCACTGATGGTATCTCCACACATGGAGCATACCTTGCTTGCGGTACAGCTGCTGTGATCCTCTGCCCACTGATAGGTGGGAGCACTGTAGGCATGTACGCCTGTGGCGGGTATGTCCTGCACGTACCTATACTGTGCATAGAACTGCTCATCTGTAAATGTAGCCTTGTAGAGCGTCCAGCCGGCTGCGGTACAGGTCGGCTCTATGTATACGGATGATGTGAGCGTCGCTTCTTCTGAGCTGTACGGCTCTCCTTCGGGCGTGTACATGACAGCACTGCAGCCGCTGTTATCGGGAGCCCATGTATACTCGATCGTGTAGTCGCTCAGCACAGGTATATCCTGTATATCCTTTGTCTGCTCGGTGAACGCGGAATGACTGAAGCTGGCGGTATATCTTGTGACGCCCATAGAGTCCGATGTAGCCTCTGTCAGTACCGACGACGAGATGACTGCGTTTTCCGTTATGGGAGCTTCACACCTCGAACATACAGCGGTCGCTGTACAGGAGCTGCCGTCGCTTGCCCATACATAAGAAGGGGAGCCATAGTCATGGCCGATGGCGGGGACATTGGAGTCGTATCTGTACTGCGTCGTGAAGCGGCTGTTGGTGAAGTCCGCCTCATATCTGTAGAAGCCCGTTGTCGTACATGTGGGCGAGGTGATCACGGTCAAAGTCGGATAGTAGCACCACTCGAATATCTCAGGTCCTCCGTCGGAGCTCATCGCCGATGCCCGACAGCTGTCGTACCCATACCATGTGTAGGTAGGCTCACCGTAGGTATAGCTCACCACGGGGATATCCTGTATATCCTTGGTCTGTACCGTGAAGGGAGCCTTTGTGAACGTTGCCGTATAAGTAGTCGTGCCCATGGTCTCGGAGGTGGCGGGCGTCTTCACCTTTGATGTGATAGTGCCGTATTCCGTCACGTAGGTGCTGCAGCGGCTGCAGGATACGCTGGCGTAGCAATAGCTGCCTGTGCTGCTCCATGAGTACGATGGCTCGTACCAGCTGTGTCCGAGAGCGGGGATAGGCTCGCTGTAAGTCTGTGTGGTGAAGGTGCTGCTGCTGAATGTGGCGGTATAGGTACAGGTACCAGTTTCCGTACAGGTAGGCTCCTTGGTCGTCTCCTTGGTCACGGTGGCATAGCCGTATATGGTGTGACCGCAGTTGCGGCATGTCGCCGACGCAGAGCAGTTCATATGGGTGCTGGACCAGGAATACTCATCCGACCAAACGTAGGGATAGCTGTGCTTGCCCGTGGCGGGAATGTCGTCTGCATCCTTGGTCTGCGCGGTGAACATGGGATCGGTGAACACAGCGGTATAGGTAGTGGTGCCCACTGTGCCGCAGGTAGCAGCAGTCTTAACTACGGACGTTATCGTGCCGTTCTCGGTGATCGTGGGGCCGCCGTTGATGCTGACCGCTACAGCGGTACAGGAATCAGTGCCCGACCAGGTGTATGTAGGCTCAGCGTACCTGTAGTCTATGATGATCTTGGGTATGTCCTGTACCAGCAAAAAGCTCTGTCCGTCGGCGTAGGGGAGTTTTTTGAGCATCTCGTCCTCGAAGCTGACCTTATATCTGGTCCAGCCCATATCAGAAGACGTAGCTTCCGTCTCTACGATGGACGTGATCTTGCCGTTGTCTATGTCGGCGTATTCGTCGGCGATGGTGGAGCCGCAGTTCTTGCATGTCACCGTGCCCGTGCAGGACTTGCCGTCAGCCGCCCATGATATCACAGGAACGCCCGGTGTATGGCCCAGTACGCTCACGGTGATATCATCACAGTACGGGAAATGATCGTCGGGCTGCATGTCGCTCATCATGAAGAACTGTACGTCTGTGCTCGAGCATGTTGTCGTTCCCAACTCGGAGAGCTCTATGAATGCATAGTTGGAAGCGGTCTCCTTGAGCTTATAGTACGTGTTCCCGCTGCCCTTGTTGCTGTAGACGGTATACTTTGTCGCGCCCTCTATGGCCTTCCAGGTCAGATAGACTTTTCCGCCGGACATACTGCCGTTCACTATCGGCGCATAGGGCGAGATATGAGTACATTCAGGGAGATGTACGGTCGCCCCGTCGAACGACCAGCTGTACAGCGCCGTTATGGAGGTATCATGGTCTATACGGCTCGTTTCGTCGATGCCCTTCAGGTATACAGTGGATGTGTTCAGCCACTGCTCGGGATAGATGTATCTTCCGTTGTTATAGTTCCAGCCGTTATCAACGTACTGATCGTACCATGTGAGCTCGGCCTCATACCATGTACCGTCGATCTTTACCCTGTTCCATGCATGTCCCGAGATATTACGGTCTTCCGGTCTGCATGTATCCGAAGGAGAGTAGCACAGGCCGATGCAGTCTATCCCTGCCAGATCGCAAAGATAGGTCATAGCGAGGATATAGCCCTCACATACTGTCTTATCGCAGCAGAATATGGAGAGCATGGTATGGTTCTTTGGATCTTCTTTATTATCCGTATTATAGACCACGCCGCTGCCTATCAGCTCCTCCAGCTTTTCCACCTTCTTGAGCTCTGAGCTCTGGTTCTCGGCTATGCCCAGCCAAGTATTTGTCTTGCTGTCGATCTGTGACTGATAGCTTTTCCTAGAAGATGCATATGTCGCTTCATCTAAGGCTGTGAATGCGAGCGCTACGATATCCCCGTCCGCCTCATATTGAAGTGAATAGCACTGAGCTATGGACCAGTATTGCGGGTTCGACATCTTGAATGCGGTCCATATCGCCCTGTATTCCTCCTCGGAGATAGTACAGCCTAGGTCATATTCGATATCAACGAGCCCGATGAGCAGGAGCGGTATACCGAGTTCATCTGATACGATCAGGTCTCTGTTGCTGTTGCTGAACTCTTCTGCCACAGCTGCCATAGCATCATAGATCTTCTTGTGTGTCGAGCACAGCTGATCGTAGTAGTAGTCGTTGGAGCCTCTGGGCTTGATATGCTGTATCTTCGCATAGGCAGTCGCGCTGTCTGTGAGCAGCGTATCGTCTGCGTTTTCTGGATCTGCAGGATCGAGCCCGGTCCTCTGATACGTTATGACGCGCTTTATGATATCCGCATCCTCACGGGAGATATCTATGCTGCCGCCGAAGATACCGTTAGGCTCGGGCAGACTGCCCTCCAGTCCGAGGACATAGTCCACTGCCTCTTGGATGGTCATCTCATCGGAGGCGTCGTCTGTCTCATCGGGTACTGTCGAAGTATCATCCATGACTGTCTCGGACACATCGGATATGTCCTCATCCGGAGCAGTTACGTCAGCTTCCGAGTCGGCAGTATCTGTCGTCTCGGGCTCGGTATGGTCATGGTTGGATACGTCGGCATCTATATCATCGGCTGAGCCGTCATGGTCGTGTTCTGTGCAGTGTTCATCGGTGCATACGTGTTCGTCGGTGGCCTGCACAGGGGCAGCTATATCATCAGTGTCGGATGCATCCGCATATACGGGTACGGTGACCGACATACACATTACAGCAGCAAGGAGCAGTGATAAGTATCTGTGTTTTTTCATATGATCTCTCCTTTCCGGGTCATCTATTGATCATAGGATCTTATGTTATATTACCATAAAACCTATGGATTTACAAGGGAGAATATGTGAATATTCTACCAAAGATCGTTGCGTTATTATGTCAGATATGACATAATATAGTAAAACATCTGAAAAATGCCGCTTTTGAACGCTTTGCCCCCTGTTTTTATATACTGACATATCTTACGAAAATTTCATGCAAGATCTGTGAGATATGTCTATTTACAAGAACATCGTTCTGTTATATAATAATAAGCAGAACGATATTCTGCTATATGCTGTAAAGGAGATATATCATGAGCTGTAGGATCTATTATTTCACAGGCACGGGCAACAGTCTCAGGGCCGCAAAGAAGATCGCCGAGCGGATCGGCGGCGCGGAGCTCATCTCCATGCGCTGCGATCCGAAGGATGTCCCTGCCGTCGGATATGATATGGTGGGCTTCGTATATCCTGTGTATCACTGGACTGCGCCGGAGCCTGTGGTCCGCTTCATAAAGCGGCTGGAGCTGGATACGAACGCATATATGTTCGCTGTGGCATGTCCCAGCGCGGTCGGGGGCTTTGCCTGTGAGCGTGTCGCAAAGCTGCTGGAGAAGAAGGGTGCACGGTTGTCCTACGGGAACATGATCAACTGTGTGGCCAACTACGCCATAGTATACCCGCCCATCCCTCCCGCAAAGCTCATGCTGCCCTTCATGGAGCGCAAGGCAGACAGTATCGCCGATGATATCGCTCATCGCAGGGAGCGGGCCTATCCCAGAGCGGGAGCCCTCGTGCGCACACGGTCCAAAAAAGTCATGGAGCCCTATCGTGCTCTTCAAAAGTACTCGGACTATCCCTTCACTTTGTCCGATGCATGTATCAGCTGCGGGCTCTGCAGCAAGGTCTGTCCCTGCGGAAATATAGAGCTTAAGGACGGGCATCCCGAGTTCCTGCATCACTGCGTAAACTGCATGGCTTGCGTCACCTCATGTCCAAGGAGGGCCATAGGCTATGACATACGCTCGGGTGGCAGAGAACTTTTGGACCGATCGCTCAAGGACACGCCCATAGTACGGCTCATGGGGCTGCCCCCCAAGAGGAAGCTGTACCGTCACCCGTATATCACGGTGAACGAGCTCACAAAGTCAAGGATCTGCATAGGAGGAGAGGAAGATGGCACGAAAGCCCATACTTGAAGGCGGAAAGCGGGATGAGATCATAGACACGGCGATGGAGCTATTTTTCGAGCACGGATACGAAGCCACATCGGTGCGCATGATCATGGGAAAGGTCGGCGGAGAGATCGGTATGTTCTATCACTATTTCAAGTCGAAGGATATGCTCTTCGATCAGGTGGTAGACAGGTTCTTCCTGAACTATCAGAAGAGCTTCGAGACGCTGATCAGCGGCTGCGATACGCCCGAGGAATTCGCGGACAGGTTCCTGCCCGTGTATTCACGGTCTATGGATGAATTTGGCAGGATACGGGAAAATATGCACTGGTCTATCCAGCTGTCGATGTACAGCAGGACGCTCACCGCACTGCTCCCTGTGATAGAGGAGATCGTAAAGAGATGGGACATACAGACCGTCACGCCGACAGCTATGCTGGCAAGACAGCTCTTGTACGGCCTGTCAGGCACACTGCATTGTCCTGTATTTGAGGATATGGACCAAGAGGACAAGAAACGGAGCATACTGGATCTTATATATAGACTGATCGGATGATAGCATGAAAAAGACTGTCTTCAAACACATCAAGAGGATACTTATCACAGCGATCGTGCTAGTGCTCGTTGTAGTTCTGGCACTGTTCGCGTATATAAATGCTCTCAGAACGTTCTTAACTGCACCTGTGAGGATAGACAGCTTGGGGAAGCTCTACTATATCGAGTACACGGGCGAGCTCACATCTCTCACCCAGTACAGCGCGGTATACCACAATAGTGACAAGAGCGTGGATATATGCGTATACCCCGACTATTCGGAGGTATATCGGTTTTCTGTGCCGTGATATGGACAGGTATATGCTCCTATCGGTCCGGATCTTTCAAAAATTGTCATCTTATAGCTAAAATTATGTATTTTGTCAGATCTGTCTTGACAAATCCATAATTTTATCGTACAATGATACAAAGGAATATTTTCCTAAATCCTATAAGGAGGAGATCTAAGATGAACAAATTACAGAATATCCCCGAGCTGAAGATCGCAGTGGTAGCCGTTTCCCGTGACTGCTTCCCCATGTCTCTCTCAGAAGAGCGCAGGAAGGCTGTCGTTAAGGCTTACACCGAGAAGTACGGCACAGATACCGTCTACGAATGTCCTGTAGTTATCGAGAATGAGATCGATATGAGAAAGGCTCTCGCAGATATACAGGCAGCTGAGTGCAACGCTCTTTGCGTATACCTCGGCAACTTCGGCCCCGAGACCCCCGAGACACTGCTCGCAAAGTATTTTGACGGCCCTGCTATGTTCGCTGCTGCTGCAGAGGACGACTGCGGCGATGCTCTCATCAACACCAGAGGTGATGCATACTGCGGTATGCTCAAGGCGAGCTACAACCTCAAGCTCCGTAATATAAAGGCATATATCCCCGAGTACCCCGTAGGCACTGCTCCCGAGGTCGCTGACATGATCAATGGTTTCGTACCCATCGCTCGTACCGTGATCGGTCTCAAGAACCTCAAGATCATGACCTTTGGTCCCCGTCCCCAGGACTTCCTCGCATGCAACGCTCCTATCGCAAGACTGTATGATCTGGGCGTTGAGGTAGAGGAGAACTCCGAGCTCGACCTCTTCGAGGCATATAACAACCACAAGGACGATCCCCGTATCCCCGAGGTCATCGCTGATATGGAGAAGGAACTCGGCGAAGGCAACAAGATGGCAGGTATCCTTCCCCGTCTCGCACAGTACGAGCTCACCCTTCTTGACTGGGCTGAGGCTCACAAGGGCGAGAGAAAGTTCGTTGC
>JAFYEQ010000207.1 GCA_017544185.1 Oscillospiraceae bacterium | reverse complement strand
CCTGCGTCAGGCGTTGGAAACGCCCTATACCGAGATGACCGCTGAGGAGCTCACCGCTCTGTATGCGGACGCAGACCGACTGGGCGAGGATATGCTCCGCGAGACCGTCACGGCCTATGAGCGGCTCCATGGCGAGCATATGCGCAAGGAGATGGCGAAGGTGCTGGTGGGCAAGTACCGCGCCAAGGGCTATGAGCTCATACCCCTCACAGATGAGGACAGAGCCGTGTCACCTCTCGACCGCATCACCGTCCGTCTGGAGAACACAGAGACTCTGGAGCGGCTGGAGCTGAGGCTCAACTCCGTCACCGACGAAAGCGGACACATCTCCATGGAGATAAACATAGTAGATCATACGGTCTACGAGGGCAGCTTCGATGAGATCGAGCGGCAACGTGAGCAGAAAAGGCTCGAGGATATCGCCGCGCTCCGCGAGACGGAGCTGGCACGCGACCTGCCTATGAGGCAGCGCTGCGAGGATCCGGGCGTGTCCATGAAGGAAGATATATGACGAGATTTGTAAAAGGGTACAGGATACAGTGCTTGCTGGGGCCGCTGTTCAAGCTGTTGGAAGCACTGTTCGAGCTGTTCGTGCCGCTGGTAGTTGCGGATATGATAGACAAGGGCATATCGGGGAAGGATATGCCCTATGTGATCAGGTGCGCGGGGATACTGGCGCTGCTGGCACTGGTGGGACTGGGCTTCTCCGTGACGGCCCAGTACTTCGCCGCGTCCGCATCGGTGCATATCGTAGCAAGGGTGCGCCATGCGCTTTTCGAGAAGATAGGCACCTTTTCCCATGAGACGCTGGACAGCGTGGGGACATCCACACTGATCACAAGGCTCACATCGGATATGGATCAGGTGCAGTCGGGCATAAACATAGGGCTAAGGCTCCTGCTCAGATCCCCCTTCGTGGTGTTCGGTGCGATAATAATGGCGTTCCGTATCAACGCCGATATGGCCATGATCTTCGTGTACGTGACCATAGCCCTGTTCATAGTGGTATACGCCGTGGTACTCCTGTGCATACGCCTGTACAAGAAGGTGCAGGGACGGCTGGACCGGGTGACGGAGCTGACCCGTGAGGACCTTACTGGTGCCCGCGTGCTGAGAGCCTTCTGCAAGGAGCCCGACGAGATAGAGGGCTTTGATATGGCGAACACCGCCCTCATGAAGATACAGATCTTCACCGCGAGAGTATCGGCCCTTATGGACCCTGTCACCTTCCTGATGATAAATATCGCCACTATGGTGCTCATATGGCGCGGGGACGTGTATGTCCCGGGTATCATATCCACAGGTGCGCTGGTGGCTCTTTACAACTACATGGCACAGATACTGGTGGAGCTGATCAAGCTGGCGAACCTCTCCATAAATATCGCCAAGAGCGCAGCTTGCGCTGCACGTATATCCGCAGTACTTGATATCGACGGTGCCATGAAGAACGGCAGCGTGACCGAGCTCCCCGATGATGATACCGCTGTAGAGTTCGACCATGTCGCATTCACCTACCCGAATGCAGCCGACAGCGCGGTGACAGACATCTCCTTCACCGCGAAGCGCGGCGAGACCATCGGCGTGATCGGCGGTACTGGTGCGGGCAAGAGCTCGGTGATAAACCTGATCCCCCGCTTCTACGATGCTACCTCCGGGAGCGTGCGGGTATTCGGCAAGGACGTGCGGGATATAGATATAGACACGCTCCGACGCAGCATCGGCATAGTGCCGCAGAAGGCCATGCTATTCTCGGGCACACTTCGGGAGAACATCCTCTGGGGAGATGAGAACGCCTCGGATGCGGATATCATGCGGGCAGCGGAGACCGCTCAGGCTCTGGACGTGATCGAGAAGAAGGGCGGGCTCGACGCTAAGATCGAGGCGAGGGGCAGAGACCTTTCGGGCGGTCAGCGCCAGAGGATCACCATCGCGAGGGCGCTGGTGCGCCGTCCGAGGATACTGATACTCGACGACAGCGCCTCCGCGCTGGATATGGCCACCGACGCAAGGCTGCGCAGGGCGCTGACGGAGATGGACATATCTCCCACGGTGTTCATCGTGTCGCAGCGCGTGGCATCGGTGATGAACGCCGACCGCATCATCGTCCTCGACGACGGTGGCATATGCGGCATGGGCACCCATCAGGAGCTGCTGGGATCCTGCGATATCTACCGTGAGATATATGAGCTCCAGACGGGAGGTGCATCGGCATGAACAAGGACAATATCCGACGCATCCTGTCGTACCTCAAAAAATACCGCATACGCCTGATCGTGACCATACTGCTCTCTGCGGTGTACGTAGTGCTGACGCTGGTGCTGCCGCGCATAGCAGGTGCTGCCATCGACTGCATAGACCGCCGTGCGGGCGGTATCGCCCAGACCGGAGGCTATACCCTGTCGGGGCTTTTGACCGCATTCTTGATATGTGCTGCCGCAGCGGCGGGCATACGCTTCGTCATGAGCCTGATCAACAGCTCTCTGTCGTCGCGTATACTGCATGATATACGCCGCGACGCCTTCGACCATCTTCAGGACGTGGATCTGTCATATATCGACAGCCATCCCGCAGGAGATCTGGTGAGCCGCATCACCACCGATGCCGACCGCTTCGCAGACGGCGTGCTGATGGCACTGACACAGCTCTTCGTAGGAGCGGCGACCATACTCGGCGCCTTCATATCCATGGTACAGGTGAGCCTGCGGGCAGGGCTCCTCGTGGCAGCCCTGACGCCTATATCCATGTTCATTGCCAAGTTCATCGCCACCCATACCTACGATATGTCCCTGAAGCAGTCGCGGACGAGAGGCGAGCAGACCGCCTTCGTCAACGAGATGATGACCGACCAGAGCGTGGTACGTGCCTTTTCCCATGAGAAGGCCCAGCTGGAGCGGTTCGATGAGATCAACGACCGTCTGACCGACTGCGCTGTCCAGGCCATATTCTTCTCATCCCTCACGAACCCCACCGCCAGGTTCATGAACAACCTGATATACGCAGTCGTGGCTCTCGTGGGAGCATATTTCTGCATGGGAGCGGAGGGCGCCTTTACAGTAGGTACCTTGACAGCTATGCTGTCCTACGTCACCCAGTATACTAAGCCATTCAATGAGATAAGCGGCGTGATCACCGAGCTGCAGAGCTCAGCTGCTGCGGCACAGCGCCTCTTCGAGCTGATAGACGTGCCCTCTCAGATCCCCGACAAGGATATGGAGCTCCCCGTCATAGGCGGTGAGATAGGCATCAACGACGTCAGCTTCTCCTACGATAAGTCCAAGGACCTCCTTCAGCATGTGGATCTGCAGGTGTCCAAGGGTCAGCGTATCGCCATCGTAGGACCTACGGGCTGCGGAAAGACCACGCTGATCAATCTGCTCATGCGCTTCTATGATACCGACGAGGGCAGTATCACCGCCGATGGAGTGGATATACGCGACTGCACGAGACGCTCCCTTCGACATAATATCGGTATGGTGCTGCAGGACACATGGCTCAGGCACGGCACCATCAGGGAGAACATCATCATGGGCAAGCCCGACGCCACCGACGAGGAGATCGTCGCCGCCGCCAAGGCCTCCCATGCCCACAGTTTCATCAAGCGTCTGCCCGACGGGTACGATACCGTGATCGGCGAGGACGGGGGCACTTTGTCCCAGGGACAGAAGCAGCTGCTGTGCATCACCCGTGTGATGCTGTCGCCGCCTCCCGTGTTGATCCTCGATGAGGCTACCAGCTCCATAGATACCCGTACCGAGATACTCATAAATCGCGCCTTCAACAAGCTCATGCAGGGACGCACCTCCTTCATCGTGGCGCACCGTCTCTCCACCGTCATGAACGCCGACGTGATACTCGTCATGAGCGACGGCAACATCATCGAGCAGGGCACCCATGCCCAGCTGCTTGAAAAGGGAGGCGCCTACGCTGAGCTCTTCAACAGCCAGTTTGCCGTTGTTTAGCCCCTCCGGAAGCTAGAAAGTACAGTCCCGCAGTCCCTAGCAACTGCGCCAGCAGTTGCATCCCAAGAAAGACCACTATGACCAAAGAACATTTCCGAAAGATATACTCCCTGTTCCCCGAGCCGCTGAAAGGCCTGCTGATGCGCTTCGAGGACGCGCTGATATACATATTCTACGGCGTGCTCACCACTATGGTGAACTATGCGGTACACTTCTGGCTCAGGCTGATGTTCGCGACCGACAAGGACTGGAACAGCATCCGCGAGATGATGGACGCCATGGAGACCTCCGCCATGCCATCGGCTGCCGCTGCTGCCGTAGCATGGGCAGCCGCCGTAGCCTTCGCGTTCTATACCAATAAATACTTCGTCTTCGAAAAGAAGACGAAGGAGGGCATATGGGCGGAGCTGGTAGGCTTCGCAGGCGGAAGACTGCTGTCGCTGGCTATCGAGATGGGGATAATGTTCATCTT
>JAFYEQ010000020.1 GCA_017544185.1 Oscillospiraceae bacterium | reverse complement strand
CACCTTGGGAGGCACGCACGCCTCGAGAGCGCGTGTCCATACCTCCTCCTCAAAGCCGAGGATACGGGATATGACGCCCATCAGCACTACGTTCACGGCTCTCGCCGTACCTGCCTGCACAGCCAGCTCCAGCGCATCAATCGCCGTCACTTCTATGCCCAGGGAGCGGATATGCTCTACTATGCCCTCGGGGTACTTCGCAGCACCTGTTATGACGGGCATAGGCTCTATCTGCTGTGTGTTCATGACGATGCGGCCTTCCTTCTTCAGGAAGGATACCCATCTTGCTGCCTCAAGAGCCTCGAAGGCGATGATCAGATCGGCCTGTCCCTTCTCGATCACAGGGGACGCCACATCCTCGCCGTACTTTACGTAGGTGACCACAGAGCCGCCTCTCTGGCTCATACCGTGTACCTCGCTGACCTTTACGTCGTAGCCCTGTCCCAGCAGCACGCTGCCGAGTATGCGGCTCGCAAGGAGAGTTCCCTGACCGCCGACACCTACTATCATTATCGATCTTGTCATACTATCCCCTCCTTACGCCTTATCCGGAGCCTTATCGAGTATCGCGTAGAACTTGCACAGCTGGCTGCACAGGCCGCAGCCTACGCACAGTGTGGTATCTATCTTTGCCTTGCCGGTGGACATGGATATAGCAGGACATCCGATCCTCATACAAGCCTTGCAGGAGCGGCACTTGTCTGGGTCTGCCCATACGGGAGGTCTATGCTTCACGGATTTGAGCAGTGCGCAGGGACGACGGGTGATGATGACGGAGGGAGCATCTGCTGCCAGCTCCTCACGGATCACGCGCTCGGTCTCAGCCAGATCGTTGGGGTCTACTACTGCCACACGGTCGATGCCCACTGCACGACATACTGCTTCTATGCTCACCGCAGATGCAGGCTCGCCCTTGATATTGTATCCGTTGGCGGGATTGTTCTGATGTCCCGTCATGCCGGTGATGGAGTTGTCAAGTACTATCACGGTGGAGTTGGTGGCATTGTAGGCTATGTTTATGAGGCCTGTGATGCCCGAGTGTATGAACGTGGAGTCACCGATCACAGCCACTGCCTTATGCTCATACTCTCCCTTGCGGGCAAGGTTGAAGCCGTGGAGACCGCTGACCGATGCGCCCATACATACCGTGGTGTCTATGGCGTTCAGGGGAGCTGCTGCGCCCAGGGTATAGCAGCCTATATCACCGCTGACCATCACGCCCAGCTTCTTGAGTATGAAGAACAGGCCCCTGTGAGGACATCCAGCACACATCACGGGAGGACGCACGGGCACGTTCTCGGGATATGCCGACCACTCGTCCTTCTCGCCGAAGATCTTCTCCTTGATATAGCTCTGGGAATATTCCCCGATGTACGTGAAGAGCTCCTTGCCTATGGGAGACAGTCCCAGGCTGCGGCAATGGGTCTCTATGATATCGTCCAGCTCCTCTATGACGTAGAGCTTCTTCACCTTTGCGGCAAAGTCCTTTATCATCTTCTCGGGCAGCGGGTTTATGAGACCCAGCTTCAGGTAGCTCGCTCTGTCGCCGAGGGCTTCCTTGGCGTACTGGTAGGATATGCCCGAGGTGATCACGCCGATCTCGTCGGAGTTCCATTCGATGCGGTTGAAGGGGCAGTCCTCTGCGTATGCCTTCAGCTTGGCGGTGCGCTCCTCGACGAACACATGCTT
>JAFYEQ010000003.1 GCA_017544185.1 Oscillospiraceae bacterium | reverse complement strand
TGGAAGTACGGCTTGTCCGCTGCTATGGCGTGGAGCTACTTCATCATCGTGCTCGTGGTGGTGGGCATAATATTCGCCATCATGAACAAGATAGTATACTACGATGACTAAGTTAGGAGAAGACTATGGCGACCCAGACACTCAAAAATGCGAACGCTCTCCAGTCTCTCCTGAACAAGGTCAGACCGGAAAAGAAGCCCAAGGAGCCCAAGCGCAGCCGCAAGGAAGAGCGTGAACGCTTCAAGAAGAGGCTCTCCACCCTCACCCCCGCTGAGCAGAAGTATCTCAAGCGCAAGAGAGCTATAGAGGCTATATGGCCTATCGGCAGAGGACTGCTGGTGTTCGGACTTTGCTTCGTCATCATATATCCTCTGATGTATATGCTGGCTACTGCCTTCAGGCCCCGCTCCGAGATGAACGACCCCACGATCATATGGCTCTCCAAGTCCTTCACCATGTCCAATATAAAGGACGTCATCAAGGCCATGGATTTCTGGAAGACCCTGGGGAACACACTGTTCATCAATATCGGATGCTCGATAATACAGGTCATCACCTGCGCCCTGACGGGATACGGCTTCGGACGCTTCAAGTTCAAGGGGAAGGACATCCTCTTCGGCGTGGTCATCATGATGATACTCATGCCTCCTCAGATCATACTGATCCCTCAGTATATGTTCTTCCGCTACTTCGATCCCCTCGGCGTGTATCACCTGATCACCCACAACTACATCAACCTTATCAACAACCCTCTGACTATGTATATGCCTGCGCTCACAGCGAACGGCATCAAGGCCGGTCTGTTCATATTCCTGTTCAGGCAGTCCTTCAGAGGTCTCCCCAAGGAGCTTGAGGATGCTGCATATCTCGACGGATGCTCGCCCTTCAAGACGTTCGTGAGCGTCATGATACCCAATGCGGGCTCCACCTTCCTCACAGTATTCCTGCTCTCCGTGGTATGGTACTGGAACGACTACTATGTTTCCACCTCCTTCTTCACGGACAACTCCACCATCGCGCTGCAGCTCAAGAACCTGGATGCATCCCTTACACGTATCATATTCAACAACGGTAACATCAAGGTCAACGCTCGTGAGCTCATCGTATGGCTCGAAGCAGGATGCCTTATCTCCATCACACCTATCCTCCTGATGTACATATTCCTTCAGAAGTACTTCACAGAGGGTATCGCAAGATCCGGTCTTACCGGTATGTGATGGCTCAATAGAAGTCATACGGCGAGGCGGTCACGCTGTCTCGCCGCATTGATATAAGTACATCTGTATAAGGAAAACACTTGATAAGTATCTCTCCGCCGCCGTAGGCGGCGGAGAGATACGATAATACTTGATATTTTGACACGAATGGTCTATCCGGCGTTTTATAAGATGTGCTCATATGAATGCTTTATGACAACTATCCGCAGATCCTCGGATCTGCTTTGCGGTGAACTATATGAACGATAAGCTTTACTATACATCCCCGGCAAAGGAGTGGCATGATGCGCTCCCGCTGGGCAACGGGCGCATAGGCGCCATGGTGTACGGCGCTCCGCTGGACGAGGTCATGTCCCTCAACGAAGACAGCATATGGTCGGGGGGCTACCGCGACCGCAACAACAGCAAAGCGCTCGACCATCTTGACGAGCTGCGCCGTCTGATACGCGAGGGGCAGACCGATGAGGCCAATGCCCTTTGCGAGCGTGCCTTCTACGGTAAGAACGACCAGCAGCGGCATTATATGCCTGCAGGAGATCTGCACATACATACGGATATAGACGGCGAGGTCACAGGCTATTCCCATACCCTCGACCTGTCTAAGGGCGTGGATGAGGTGACTTTCAGTGCAGGCGGCGTAGATATATGCCGCAGGACGTATATATCCTATCCTGACGGCGTGATGATCGCGGAGCTCCGTGCAGACAGCGAAGACGCCGATACCGTGCGGTATACCGTCACCATAGACGGCAGGGACGACTACTATGACGATATCACGGACTATCGAGGAGATACCCTTCTGTTCACGTCATCCTACGGCATACCCTTCACCTGCGCCGTGACAGCGGCTTTCTCGGGCGGAGGGCTCTCCGCAGGAGAGCATACCATAGCCGTGACAGACACGGATCTTGAGATCGAGTGCGAGACCGGTGAGACGGTGTATCTTATCGTAGGGATACAGACAGCTTTCCGCGCCATGGACCACACTATGGCCGCCATAGACGATGTCCGCCGCGCAGTGCGCACAGGATGTCAAAGGATATACGAGCGCCACATCGCAGACTTCGCGTCCCTCTACGACCGCTGTTCCCTGTCGCTGGACGCTCCGGACACGTCTATGACCACCGATGAGCAGCTGGAGGTCCTTCGTGAGGGCGGCGACGACAGGGGACTGTCGGAGCTGTACTTCAACTTCTCCCGATATCTTATGATATCCGGCTCCCGCCCGGGTACGCTCCCGCTGAATCTACAGGGGATATGGAACAAGGATATGTGGCCAGCGTGGGGCTGCAAGTACACGATCAATATCAACACCGAGATGAACTACTGGGGCGCGGAGATGCTGGCACTGTCGGAGTGCCACGAGCCGCTCTTTGACCACATCGAGCGCATGC
>JAFYEQ010000206.1 GCA_017544185.1 Oscillospiraceae bacterium | reverse complement strand
TCAAGGGCTATGTATACGGCTACTTCTTCAACTACATCGCTGAAGCTCATATCATGGCAAACTACGCCGAGATGCTGGCATACCTGGGCGTTATGTCTGGGCTCATCGAGACCACCGTCTCCCAGCGTCAGAGAGCTGTCCAGAAGATGGCTCCCCTTATGCCCAACGACCGCTTCAAGTACATCTACGGCACTATACCCGCAAGTATGATGTTCGATATCATATATGACAGAGTATCTCTGGATCATCTGTCCGCCGGGGAACAGCAGACCGTAAAGGATGATATCGCATCCTTCATACGCGCCGAGTTCCCCACGGAGACCGAGGACGGCGAGGAGCGTGTCAGCGACATCGTGCCCTCTCAGTTCGCGTCGAAGTACTTCAGCTATATCGAAGCAGCTGATGTGGCCAACGACCTGTACGACAGGTACTTCACAGGAGTCCGCGTGTTCCTCGACTGCGACCGCGAGGACACGGGAGTAGCTACCGCGGCGTATATCAACGGCGTCATCGACGACAGGCTGCTCCCCTCCTACTACGACTATTACAGCATCGATAGAGCTGAGGCTGCCGACACATCGGTAGGCAGCAGCGATGACGTGCTCAGATATCCGATCATATTCAAGGACAGCTGCTTCGTATACGCCAAGATCTTCGACGGCTATGTATACGAGAAGCTGCGTACGACGGTATACAACGAGTATCCGCTCCCCACAGGCCTGTTCAAGTTCGCCGACGAGGGGCTGAGCTCCGACCCGATCAGACGCACCTGGAGCAAGTCCGACAGCTATATCGCTGTACGTGCAGACAGGCTGGCAGTGGCAGAGCAGATCAAGCGCATCGCGTCGGACAATATGCCCGCCGAGGTGAAGAGCATGCTGCTGCTCGAGCAGTACCTGTGCCTGCTGTCCTCCTCCATGAGCGCCGACGAGTACAAGGAGTGCTTCGAGAAGAACGTATACGGCACGGATCTCTACGAGAGGTACATCCGCTACCGCATGAACATACTCGCGGAGCAGTCTCTTGAGAACGACACCAAGCGCAAGTCCCTGCTCGACAGCATCAACGCCATAACTCTATGAGACAGATAACGTTACCACTCTCCCCCGACTACGGTGCATACGGTCTCGAAGGCGAACACAGCGCCGCCCTGACCCTGATGATACACGACACCCAGCCCGAGAGACGCTTCCCCATAGTGATAGTCGTCCCCGGGGGATGCTATACACGCTGCTCCAAGCGTGAGGGCGAGCCTGTTGCGGTAAGGTATTATTCATACGGATACAATGCGGCGGTGCTGGAGTACAGCGTAAAGGGCAAGCCCTTCCCCACGGCCCTCATCGAGCTTCGCGAGGCTGTACGCTACATACGCTCCCATGCCGAAGAGCTGTGCTGCACTGATGACATCACCGTATGCGGCTTCTCGGCGGGAGGGCATCTTGCCGCCAGCCTTGGCGTATACGGCGGTACAGACCGCCCTGACAGGCTGATACTTTGCTATCCCGTGATCACGTCGGGAGATCTCGGACACCGTGAGTCTGCGGAGAACATCGCTCCGACAGCGGAGCTGATGGAGACCATATCCCTTGAGAAGCATATCACGTCCGAGTTCCCTCCGTCTTTCATATGGCACTGTGCCGATGACAGGACCGTCCCCGTGCAGAACTCGCTGATGCTGGCATCCGAGCTCACACGATGCAGTGTACCCTATGAGCTGCATATATTCCCCCACGGCGGCCACGCCATCGCGCTGTGCGACGTCACAACGGTCAAGGACGGCAACTTCGGCAGATACATTGAACCCCACGCTGCTCATTGGTCCGAACTGTCGAGGGAGTGGCTGGAGAGTTCCCATAAATGACACATACCTATCCGACATCTTAGACGACATATCAGTAACGACTTTCCCGCTGCACGCCGTACTATGGGGTGCAGCGAGAAGCATGCGGTGATGACGGGTACATACCCGTAGGTATGACGCCCTTCACATATAGATACATATCAGGAGGTATTAAAATGTTTGACTACAAAGGAAAAGTAGTTGCGATCACAGGTGCTTCGTCCGGTCTCGGCAAGCAGATGGCCGAGGGCTTCGCGAAGGTAGGCGCAGACCTGGTCCTGCTGGCGAGAAGGATCGAGAGGCTGGAGGCCGAGGCTGCTGAGTGGAGCGCTAAGTACGGCGTACAGGTGCTCCCCGTAAAGTGCGACGTCACCGACGACGATGCTATCGACGCTGCTCTTGCTGCCATCAAGGACAAGTTCGGCAAGGTAGAGGTGCTCATAAATGACGCAGGCGGCGAGAAGGGCACAGGCACTCCTCTGGTAGACTATGATAAGGGCGACTGGAACTTCACTCTGGATCTGGACCTTACTTCCATATTCTCCATGACCAAGAAGTTCGCTAAGTATATGGAGCAGAACATGGCCGACGGCAAGCAGACCTACGGAAGGATCATCAATATCGCATCCATCTACGGCCTGGTAGGCAACACTATCATACCCTCCATCGCATACCACTCCACCAAGGGCGCTGTGGTCAACTTCACCAGAGGCGCTGCTGCAGAGCTGGCTACCAAGGGGATCACTGTCAACTGCATCTGCCCCGGCTACTTCTACACTGAGCTCACTCAGGAGACACTGCAGTCCGACTACTTCCAGGCATTTGCAAAGCAGTCCGTACCTATGCAGAGATACGGTCAGGAAGGCGAGCTCAACTCCTGTGCTATATTCCTCGGCGCTGAGGAGTCCAGCTACATCACAGGTCAGAACATCGCCATCGACGGCGGCTACACCTGCGTTTGATCCGTGTCGGCGGCAACGCCGTATCGCAGTGAGATCTATAGACTAATAAAAAGCTGCCGCAATGCGGCAGCTTTTTTAGTAAACTTCACTTCTCTCAGCAGGGAAGGCATTCTCTGCTCTCACAGACCTTGCACTTCTCTATGTGCCTTTTCAGGCACTCAAAGCTGTCCTTGCTGATGTCGTGCTCCATAAGGCACGCATCGACGAGAGCCGTCTCTCTGTCCACTCCCAGCTCTACGAGCCAGTCAGACAACACCACATGGCGCTCATATATGGTCTCGGCTACAGACCTGCCCTCGTTCGTCAGGGTGATGGAGCCATCGTCGTCTATATGTATGAACCCGCCGTCACGGAGCAGGCCCATGGCACGGCTCACGCTGGGCTTGGACACGCTGAGCTCGCGTGCCACGTCCACCGAACGGACTCCACCGTTCCTGTTGAATATGATCAGTATCGCCTCGAGGTAATCCTCGCCCGAACGTCTGAGACTCTTCATGATCTGCTCCTTTCGGAAAGTGGGGTATACTCCCTGTGATGTGCTACGCTCTTATACGCGGGACGTATGATCTTGCCCGCGTTCGACAGCTCCTCTATGCGGTGAGCTGACCAGCCCGCGATACGCGCTATGGCGAACAATGGAGTATACAGCTCAGTGGGGAGATCCAGCATACTATACACGAAGCCGCTGTAGAAGTCCACATTGGCGGACACGCCCTTGTAGATATGCCGCTCCCCGGAGATGATCACAGGAGCCAGCTCCTCTACCGTATGGTACAGTTCCAGCTCTTCCTCCATGCCCTTCTCCGCAGCCAGCCTGTCCACGTACCTGTGAAGTATGTTCGCTCTGGGGTCGGATATGGAATATACCGCATGGCCCATGCCGTATATCAGGCCCGATCTGTCGAAGGCATCCTTGCGCAGGAGCCTGAGAAGGTATGCGGATACCTCGTCCTT
>JAFYEQ010000019.1 GCA_017544185.1 Oscillospiraceae bacterium | reverse complement strand
TAGTCGTAGCGATCGCGCTGATGATCGGATACGAGATATGCTGGGTGCGGTACTTCAGGAGCGATAAGACCATGGCAGACATGTACGAGCCCTTCCTGACCATATCTCTCCCGCTGGCGTTCCTTCCCCCTGCAGCGTTCTTCCTGCTGGGCATATACGGCAGCTGCTTCCCGCTGATACTGTCCTCGTTCATATTCGGCATAGGTCATATCGGCATACACAAGGAGCAGGCCTGGAACTTCACATCGAGCTACGATCCTCCTAAGATAGTCAGTGTCCTAAAGGGCATAGGCAAGGTACTGGGCGGCTTTATACTGGTAGTGATCGTCGGTGTCATAGCGGTGCGCAACTTCAATTTCTTAGATCATCTGGGGAACTTCTCCAAGGGCATCGACCAGTCGGAGTATCTCAAGATCGGCGGCCAGGAGCAGTACGTCCTTACGATGGGCAAGGACAAGTCGAACCCTGTGATAATATATCTCCACGGCGGTCCCTCCTCCCCCGACTCATACGTCACCTATTGGTTCGCAGACCACCTTATGGACAAGTACACCTTCGTATGCTGGGATCAGAGAGGCTGCGGACGCACCTACTTCCGCAACGAAGCGCTGCCCAACTATGAGGGCGTGGATACGGCTCTCTCGGATCTTGACGAGCTGGTGGATATCGTGCGCAGCCGCTTCGGCAAGCAGAAGGTCATCATCATGGGCTTTTCATACGGTTCGCTCCTCGGCACAAAGTATGTACAGCTCCATCCCGAGAAGGTATCCGCGTATGTCGGCATCGGCCAGTGCATCAATAATGACGGCAAGTATGAGTACGATGACGCCGTGGCACAGGCTAAGGCGCTGGGCGACAGCACGGATGAGCTGGACAAGGCATATAAGGCATTCACCGAGCACAGAGATGTGGAGACTGAGATGGCTCTGCGTAATGCGGAGACGAAGTATCATACTCCCGCCATTGCCGACAACTCTGCGATCTGGGCGGTATTCTCCCCATACTTCGGATGCGACGACATGCGCTGGCTGATCATCCAGATGACCTACGATACCCAGAAGTATGTGGCGCTCAACCGCAAGCTGATGGATGCGGTAGTCAAGTTCGACATATACGAGCAGCCCAAGACCTACGAGATGCCTGTGTTCTTCATATCCGGCGGCGACGACTGGGTAAGCCCCGCAGGTCTCGCGGAGGAATACGCCGAGAAGATCAAGGCTCCCGACAGCGCATACATCAGCATAGAGGGCTGCGGCCACGGTGTGCAATACACCAAGCCCAAGGAATTCGCAGACGATCTGATAGAGCTGCTGAAGACCGTAAAGTGATACAAGATACGGAGGCGTCATGTTAACAGCTGCACTTGTCACAGCTCTGGTCGGCCATATACTATGCGGACTGAGCGACCTGCTCCTCAGCTATACCAAGGCCGGCAGGCTGGACCTTAAAAAGATAAACGATCCCGAGAAGATGGCGGCTATGTTCAAGGACATGCCGCTGTCCTACCCGCTGGTGTCCATGATCATGGGCACCTTCGCCATCATGCTATTCGGCTTCGGGTACTTCGCCCTTGCCCACTGGATGCGCAGCTTCTCCTCTCTTGCCGCGAACATCATGTTCGTTGCGTCGATAGTGTTTTTGATACCCATCGTAACACATCATGTGTTCTGCGGTGCGGTGGAGTGGATGTACGTTCGTCTGGGATGCACTGACGAAGCCCGCTCGGCGGTGCTGGAGCTCCAGAAGAAGACCATATGCACCATGTTCGCAGGATACGGCGGACTGCTGGTGTTCCTTATCACGCTGTTCGTGATGGTGGTATCGGGAAGGACAGACATACCCGCATGGGGATGCGTGTTCAACACGCTGGTGATACTTCTGGTCATATCTCCCGCCAAGCTCCCGGCGGCAGGGAACATAGCAGGTGCTCTGATGTATATGGGGCTGCTTTTCATGCTGGGATAAAGATAACGCATCACTTCACGTGATGCGTTTTTCGTTACTTTATGATCAGTGACATCGCTCCGGCGAGGATGGCAGCCAGTATCGGGAAACCGATCAGCGTCCCTACCCATTTGCCGATGAGCGTCTTTCCGTAGATATAAGGCCTGAGATCCTCTGTGCCCTCTATGATCCACGCCTTCGTCTTACCGACCCAGTACCAGTCGATGAATATCCTGTCGAATAGCCCCGTGGCCATAATTATCACAAGTATCTGGATGAAGCCTTCGCCAAAGCTCCTTGCCCCGTTCACGCCGTACACAGCTATGAGCGGGAACACTATCAGCGGGATCACGCTGTACAGCAGGTAGAGCTTTATGCCTCTGTCGATCTTCTCCTGCGTGGTAAGACCATTTGATATAGCTCTCTCCTGTACCTCCTTCTCGTAGAAGTACACCATCCCCACAGGCCCGTTGGCGATGGCTACGATACACGACATTATCAGCAGAAAGCAGTCGGCGATACATTCGATGATCAGCATACTATTCTCCTTTCAGACAATGAAAGATGCATCCGAATATCATATCCACATTTCTCTGGAGCGCATCTTCAAAAAACGTTTCCCTGTTCTGATATATGGCATATATGGTCTTGATGAAATTGGCCGCTGCCTCTGTATCAGCGTCCTTACCTATCCCTCTTATATGCGGGAGCAGCTCCAGCACCTTCTTCGTATCGGCCTCGTTCGTAAAATATGACCCGTCAGTGATATGGTCCTTGCACCATACCCAGTCATCCAAGTGCATACGCAGCATGAAATTGTTCTCGGGCCTGAAGTTCTCTCTGAACAGCTCCAGAAAGGCCTCCAGCTCTATACTGCCGTCGGTATATCTCTCCGATATCTTCGCGTAGGCTCTGTCCTCGGTGTCCTTCATCATAGCCACCACAAAGCTCTCCTTGGAATCGAAGAACTTGTAGAACGTGCCCACCGCCACTCCTACGGCTCGCGCCACAGACGCTATGGTCATCTTCTTGAAGCCCACCGAGCCCGCCAGCTCTATCCCCTCGGATATGAGCCATTTGCGTAGATCTTCCTTCTGTTCATCTGTGAATGCAGGTGTCATAAGACCTCCTTTGCATATCGTGAATATTTATTCTTGTTTGTTCATTATGAATATTATCATATAAATTTTCATTTGTCAAGTGATATCATCTATTTTTCACTTAACTATCACCGTATCATCACATGATGCAATACGCCGGAAGCTTGAGATCAAAAGAAGGAACTGCTCGTTTGAACGGCCCCGTG
>JAFYEQ010000205.1 GCA_017544185.1 Oscillospiraceae bacterium | reverse complement strand
AGGAATAGCCACTGCCGAAGTCGTCCATCTCCACGATGAACCCCGCGTCATGGAAGGCGTTGAGGATCTTCATCTTGTCCTCGGTATCGTTCATCATGACGGTCTCTGTGATCTCGATACGCAGCAGGGACGGGTCTACGCCGTATTCCTCTATGAGCCCCGTGATCTCGGATACCACGTCGCAGAAGTAGAAGTCCATTGGGGATATGTTCACGGATATGAATATCCCGTCGTGTACGCCCTTCCACTCGGAGAGCAGCATGCAGGCGCATCTCCACATATGCCTATCCACCTCTACGATCATACCGTTCTTCTCGAATACGGGTATGAACATGCCCGGCGACATGAAGCCGTGCTCCGGATGTATCCACCTTGCCAGCGCCTCCGCCCCGACTACTCTGCCGTTCCTGTCGGTTATGGGCTGGAGGTAGGGACGTATCTGCATCCCGTCTATGGCGTCGTGGAGCGCTGAGGTCATCTTCTGCTCCCAGAGCACCTTGTCCCTGAGTATATCATCGTACCAGGAGATATGAGTACTGTACACGTCGTTTATGGTGGACAGCGCCAGATGCGCCCTGTCCAGCATCACGGATATATCCACGGATCTGTCGAATATCTCGTATATCCCGATATGTATCACCAGATGATGCTCGATCTTGCCATCGGTGACGATAAAGCCCGCAAGTTCGCTCTCCAGCTTCTGCGCGTCCAGCTCGTCCGCGGGCATGAAAACACCGAAGGTATCTCCCGCCAGCCTGCCGTAAACGCATTTCTCCGTCATATTCGAGCGTATCCAGTCTGCTATCTGCTGGAGCGCCTTGTCGCCGAAGGCGGTACTGAACACATCGTTGACGATCTTGAAGTTCTTCACATCCACGAACATCGCCAGATACGTGTCCTCGTTCTCATCTATGACAGTCCTTGCACGGCTGTACAGATGCTCCTTGGTATACAGATCTGTCAGGCTGTCGTGGGTGGATATATACAGCTCATGCTGCAGACGCCTCTGCTCCTCGGTATTGTCGCGCAGCACGAGGAACGAGCCTGCGACCAGGCGGCTGTCGTCGCTGACCGAATGGTTCTCCATCGTAAGGTACATGGTCTTGCCGCCGTAGGTTATGACCCTGTTCTCTGTCCAGTCATATCCCTTCTCCGGTTCGTACTTGCCGAATATATCCTCCAGCTTGTCCGTCACCCTGTCTAGCTCGCTCTCCTTCATCCGGACGAAATCCATGCCCGGTCCGTTCATCCACAGGCATCTGCCCGAGGGGTCGAACATGAATATCGCTTCTGACACGTCCGACGCTATATTAGACAGCATCCTGTCCAGCAGTCTCATGGGACGGTAGTACAGTGAGAAGTAGAACACCACTATGCCTATGGCTCCGAAGCCTATCATAGATCTGTCCACAGGCGTGCCGGAGAATATATAGAACGACTGCCATACACATACCACCAGCAGTGTCACCAGTATCACCAGATACTTCTCACGGTAGAGCCTTGCGGTCTTGAATACTGCCAGCACGAAGATAAGTATGGCACTGAAGAACACCGAATAATCCACGATACGGTGGATCACCTGTCCGACCAGCGGCACCAGCTTGTAGTACACGCTGCCGCCCACATCTATGGGCTCACAGTCATATGCATGGTGCAGGAAGGGCTCCAGCATCATCTGGACCGCATCCGCAGCCAGTACCAAATACATGACTGTGGGCTTCTGCTCGCCGTTGCCTATGCCGTGACAGTATACGTCCGTGAAGCGCACCAGGGCGTACAGCACCAGATCCATCCCAAGGAAGTATATCATATACCCGACCATCGCCCATGTCTTGTCAGACGTGCTTATGACGATCATATTGCCCAGTATGGGAGGGATCAGGCATATATCCAGCAGTCCTACCACTCTGCCTATCTTCTTATGGCATGTGAAGCCCCTGAACGCGCAGGCGGCGAGGATCACTGCTATCAGCGTAAGTATTATAGGCACCACAAAGCGCATGGTCATGCGATCACCGCCCTTCGTACATTACTTTGAGCTCCTTCTTGTTGCAGTACATACGGTCATCTGCCAGCTCGAACACCTGGCTCACCTTGGTATGGTGGTCCGGGTCGTACTCAGCCAGTCCCGAGGCGATCATAGGCGCATTCGGCTTTTCTGCGTTCCCTCTGACCTCGTCTCTGAGAGTGCTCAGGAGCTCGGTCCTGTCGGTATAGTCGTTCCTCCGCAGTATCACCACGAACTCGTCTCCGCCGATGCGGAAGACGGGACTGTTGACGAACACGCTGCATATCATGCGGCTTGCGCATCGGATATACTCATCCCCTGCCTTGTGACCGTAGGTATCGTTGACCTTCTTGAGATCGTTCAGGTCGCATATCACCAGAGCGAAGGGCTGTATATTGCCCTCGTCGATAGCCTTCTGAAGATCGTTCTCAGCCGCGTGATAGGCATTCATGTTCTTCACGCCCGTGAGCTCATCGTTCATCGCCTTCTCATTGGCGCTGCGGAGCTCACGCTGATGCTCGGTCTCCCGCTTCTTTTCCTCGTTGATATCCTCTATGCCGAGGATGAAATGCTTGCGGTCGCTGGCCCACAGCACGGACAGTCGGGTATATCTGTAATCACCGCCCAGATGCAGACGGTACTCCGCCGTGATCATACGCTCACTTTCCAGTCTGCCGAGGATAGTCTCCTTGGTGACGATATGCATCACACCGTCGAGATCATCGGGATGGACATACTTCGCCAGGTTCCTATGCGACTCGGTGAAGAAATCATCGCCTGCCTTTGGTATATTGAGCTCCTTATACGGGTCGCTGGCGGAGAACTCGCTGTACTCATTGGTCTCGGAGTCCACGTAGTATATGGTATCGTACCGCGATGCAAGGCTGTGAGCGATCTGGTCGAATATCAGACGCTCCCTGCCGAGGCGCTCTGCGTCCAGCTTCAGACGGT
>JAFYEQ010000018.1 GCA_017544185.1 Oscillospiraceae bacterium | reverse complement strand
GTCAGGACTATGCCGTCGACTATGAGACCGATCCCGCAAAATGGAAGAAGACATACGGCTATCAGAGGTCGGATGTGGTGGTCTTCAAACACTCCGCGCCCTCTGCGAAGAACTATCGGTCCATACAGAAGGCGATGAAGGGCAAGTACGAGACGATATCCATGGAAGAGACGACGAAGGATATTTTCTGATCATATGAGAGGAGGGCGTATGTCCTCCTCTCTTATATCGTGGCGATCGTATCAAATTTCGATGCTGCCGTGATTGACAAAGCCTGCATGATGTGGTATAATATAGTCAAGATATCATATCCTCCCGGGAGCATATTATGAAGATAAAATGGAACGACAAATACCTGACAGTATCGGTGTACGCCGTGATCACATTCGTGGTGTGTCTGCTGATAGTGTTGGTGACATATAAGATACCGTCGATAGTGAGCACGGTGAAGGATTTCTTCTCGGCTATATCGGCTGTGCTATGGGGCTTTGTCATAGCGTATCTGCTCGACCCCATCATGGTACGCATCGAGAAGCTCCTGAAGCTGCTTATCGAGAAAAAGCAGCCTCATCCCAGACTTTGCCGTACTGCGGCGTCGATCATATCCGTGCTCATAGGTATGGGGATCATAGCGGCGCTGATAGCGATAATCGTACCTCAGATGTTCGAGAGCATACAGGGGATACTCAATAATATGAACCTGTATCTGGAGAACATATACAAATGGATCAACAAGGTGCTGGAGAACTCTCCAGACCTTGCAGCCTACGCCAACAATGCCTTCGACCAGATGCGCATGTCCGTGATGGGCATACTCAATAACATAGGCCCCAATCTGGCAGAATGGGGCAGCAAGATAAAGACAGGTGCCACGGGCATCATCGGCGGTATAGGCAACTTCATCATCGGCTTCATCGTGGCGATATACTTCCTGATAGACAAGGACAAATTCATCGCTCAGGGACGCAAGCTGGCGACTGCCTGTCTTCCACAGTCCCCCAGAGAGCATCTGTTCTCACTGCTGGCTCGTACCAACAAGTCGGTGGTAGGCTTCCTGTCGGGTAAGATACTGGACTCTGCCATCATCGGCGTGATCTGCTTCATAGTCATGAAGATAATGCGTCTGGACTATGCGCTCCTGATATCGGTGATCATTGGCGTCACCAATATCATACCCTTCTTCGGCCCGATCATAGGTGCCGTTCCCGCAGGGCTCCTGCTCCTGCTCTCAGATCCCAAGCAGGCACTGGTGTTCGTCATCATGGTGATACTGCTCCAGCAGTTCGATGGAAATATCCTCGGTCCCCGCATACTGGGCGATTCCACGGGGCTCTCGCCCTTCTGGGTGATGTTCGCCATATTCGTAGGCGGCGGTATGTTCGGCTTCCCCGGTATGGTGCTGGGCGTGCCTATATTCGCAGTGCTGTATGACGTGGTCAAGGACGTGGTGGAGTCTGTTCTCAAGCAGAAGGGCTTGTCACCGAATACCGACGACTACTATACGGACGGATCCGTCCTCCCCGGCAGCGAAGGCGCCGTCAAGCGCGACATCGTGGCGGAGATAGTCGCCCGCTTCCGTCATCATCCCGAGGAGAAGACCGAGAAGGAAGAAGAATAGCCGGGAGCCATGGAGAGTTGAGAGTTAAGAGTTGAGATAGACCTGTGGCTCCCGACGGCAACAAACAGAGCCGTTTGCAGAGGTATATCTGCGAAATGGGTGCAGGCTCAGCCTGCACTTGACAAAGGAAGAGATATGTGTTATAATAGTTTAGCACATTAAAACTTTAAATCTAAAAGATCCGGAGAAAGATCTTAAAGACAGAGAAAGAGTGAGCATTATGATGAACATGGAATTTATCCGCAAGCTGCCTATACCGCAGGATATCAAGGCACAGTTCCCCATATCCGAGGAGATGAAGGCCGTAAAGGCTGAGAAGGACAGGCAGATCGCGGAGGTATTCACAGGCAAGTCGGACAGGATGATACTCGTGATAGGTCCGTGCTCTGCCGACCGTGAGGACGCTGTGATGGACTATATCTACCGCCTTGCCAAGGTGCAGGAGAAGGTAGCCGACAAGCTGATCCTCATACCCCGTATCTATACCAACAAGCCCCGTACCACAGGTCAGGGCTATAAGGGCATGGTGCATCAGCCCGACCCCACCAAGGCAGAGGATATGCTGGAGGGCATCATAGCCATCCGTAAGCTGCATACCCGTTCGCTGGCGGAGACAGGGCTGGTGTCCGCAGATGAGATGCTCTATCCCGAGAACCACCGCTATCTCTCGGATATACTCAGCTATGTGGCTATCGGCGCACGCTCGGTGGAGGATCAGCAGCACAGGCTCACCGCGTCGGGCCTTATGGTGCCTGTGGGCATGAAGAACCCTACCGGCGGAGACTACTCTGTGATGCTCAACTCCATCATAGCAGCACAGTCGGAGCATACCTTCCTGTACAGAGGCTGGGAGGCACACAGCAAGGGCAATCCGCTCACCCATGCCATACTTCGCGGTTACGTGGACAAGCACGGCCGCTCTCATCCGAACTATCACTATGAGGATCTGGAGATGCTCTATGAGATGTACTCTCAGAAGGGGCTGGAGAACGTGGCGGTCATCATCGACTCCAACCACTGCAACTCGGGCAAGAAGTATCTGGAGCAGCCCCGCATCATCAATGAGGTGCTCCACTCCTGTCGACATAACCCCGATATCAAGAGCTTCGTCAAGGGCTTCATGATCGAGTCTTATCTGGAGGATGGCGCTCAGAAGATAGGCGAGGGCATCTACGGCAAGTCCATCACCGATCCCTGTCTGGGCTGGGAGAAGTCGGAGCGCATGATCTACGATATCGCAGATCAGTTATGATCATATCACGGGACGGTATGACACTATACCGTCTTGCGTATCATTTGAAAGTCACATGAGTGACAGTCATACGAGATGGTGCTGCCGTCGGACGTGCGGCATCATATGGAGGTCGATACTATGCAGCTGTATAATTCGCTGACGCACAAGAAGGAAGAGTTCGTGCCAAATGAGCCGGGGATCGTCAAGATGTATACCTGCGGCCCTACGGTATATCACTTTGCTCATATAGGCAATCTACGCACATACATCATGGAGGACGTGCTGGAGAAGTATCTGGGGTATACGGGCCTGAAGGTGGACCGCGTGATGAACATCACCGACGTGGGACATCTGACCTCGGACGGCGACACCGGCGACGACAAGATGCTCAAGGGAGCAAAGCGCGAGCATAAGACCGTCATGGAGATCGCAGACTACTATACCAAGGCGTTCTTTGCCGACTGCGATGCGCTGGGCATACGCAAGCCCGCCACCGTAGAGCCCGCGACTTCCTGCATAGACGAGTTCATACGTGTGATAGGCGTGCTCATAGACAAGGGGTATGCGTATCCCGCAGGCGGCAACATATACTTCGACACCTCCAAGCTGGACGAGTACTACAAGTTCGGCGACTTCACGGGGGAGGATCTTGCTGTGGCTGTCCGCGAGGACGTGAGCGAGGACACCAACAAGCGCAACAAGACCGACTTCGTGCTGTGGTTCACCCGTTCTAAGTTCGAGGATCAGGAGCTGAAATGGGAGTCGCCCTGGGGCGTAGGTTACCCGGGCTGGCATATCGAGTGCTCCTGCATATCCATGAAGCATCTGGGAGAATATCTGGATATACACTGCGGCGGCATAGACAATGCCTTCCCGCATCATACCAATGAGATCGCGCAGAGCGAGGCATATCTGGGCCATAAGTGGTGCAACTTCTGGTTCCATGTACATCACCTCAACGACAAGGGCGGCAAGATGGCCAAGTCCAAGGGAGATTTCCTTACGGTATCCCTGCTGAAGGAGAAGGGCTACGACCCGCTGGCTTACAGGTTCTTCTGCCTGCAGTCCCACTACCGCAAGTCGCTGGAGTTCTCCTATGAGAGCCTTGACAATGCGGTGGCAGCGTATGACCGCATCATTGCCCGTACCGCAAAGCTGATGGCTGAGTCCGACGGCAAGACAGATGCAGCTGCGCTCACTGCTCTCACAGACAAGTTCCGCGAGGCGCTGGACAACGATCTGAACACCTCTCTCGGCGTCACCGCCCTTATGGACGTGTTCAAGGCAGACACCAACGCAGCTACCAAGCTGGCTGCCATAGAGAGCATGGACACGGTGCTGTCCCTTGACATCATCGGTCACGCAAAGGATATCAAGGACGCTCCCGAGGAGGAGATCCCCGCAGAGATCCTAGAGTTGATCGAGCAGCGCAAGGCTGCCCGCAAGGCCAAGGACTTCGCCCTTGCCGATGAGATACGCGCAAAGATCACCGATATGGGATATATCGTAGAGGAGACCCGCGAGGGCACGAAGGTAAGACGCGCATGACATCGGATCCCTTATCGCTGCTGCGCACGTCGTATGCGCACAGCATCATGTACAAGGTGAAGCAGGGGATAGACGAGTACCATATGCTGTGCGACGGCGACCGCATCGCCGTGTGCATATCCGGCGGCAAGGACAGCCTGCTGCTGGCCTGTGTGATGCGCGAGCTGACGCTGCACAGCAAGTACCGCTTCGAGGTGCGGTACATCGTGATGGATCCCGGTTACTCCGAGAGTACCCTTGATGATGTACACAGATGTCTCGACGGGCTGGGTATAGATGCTGAGATATTCGCTACTGATATATTCTCGGCCGTCTCCGGGGAGCAGAACCCCTGTGCTCTGTGTGCGAAGCTGCGCAGAGGCGCTCTCTACGCCAAGGCGGAGGAGTTGGGATGCAGCAAGATAGCGCTGGGCCATCACTTTGACGATGCCATAGAGACCACCCTCATGGGGATGATCTACGGCGGTCAGATGCAGACCATGCTCCCAAGGCTCCATGCCGCGCACTTCGACGTGGAGCTGATACGCCCCATGTACCTGGTGCGGGAACGGGATATCATCGCGTGGCGGGACGATATGGGCATATGCCCGATCAACTGTGCCTGCAGCTTCACGGCGGACAGGTCCTCCGAGTCCAAGAGAGCCTACACCAAGCGGCTCATCGCCGAGCTTGCCCGTGAGGATCCGCAGATCGAGATGAACATATACCGCAGCGCCTGCAATGTGGACGTTAAGCGGCTCATCTCGTACAAGGACAGGGCCGGGAAGATAATAAAGAATTATTGATATGAAGATACCGCACATCGTTGGATGTGCGGTATCTGTGCGTTACGTGGAACGTGATGGATGTGGCGATAGCCACATATTCCAAGCGACTGCGTCAGAGTCGCAACTTGTCCCTTGTCTCTTGTCCCTTGTCTCTTGTCCCTTGTCTCTTGTCCCTTGTCTCTTGTCCCTTGTCTCTTGTCTCTTGTCTCTTGTCCCTTGTCCCTTGTCCGTTATAGCGTACTGCCAGCATGGTGATGTCGTCGAACTGCGGGGCATCGCTGCTGGCATCGCCGTACGGGGCGCTTAGCTGTATGTGTCATTTGAGCAGGAAGCGGCGAGCGATATCCACGGCTATATCGTAGGGGAAGGGGCGCAGAGCCTTGTCGGCCGCCTTGAGCTCCTGGCGGATGGCTATGCCCTGAGGACAGTGCTGCTCGCACTTGCCGCACTCCACGCAGGACGTGGCAAAGCCCGGATCCTTGGCCATTGATACGGCCTGGGCGTATTCGAACCTGCCCGAGCCCTTGTTCTCGGTGTACATCCTGTTGTAGCAGCGGAATATATCGGGTATCTTCACGCCTTTGGGGCAGGGGAGACAGTATCCGCAGCCTGTACAGCCTACCTTGGTGGTGCTCTCTATCATGGAGCGTATACGGTCTATCAGGGCGAACTGCTCCTCGGTGAAGGACCGCTCTTTGACCTCCGATGCCACCCGACAGTTCTCCTGCACCATATCCACAGAGTTCATCCCCGACGGTACACAGGTGATCTCGGGCTGATCCCAGAGCCATCTGAACGCCAGCTCTGCAGGGGTATACCCGCAGCCGCTGTCCGCGATGGCTCTTTTGGCCGCCTCGGGGAGCATATCTACCAGCTTGCCGCCTCTCAGCGGCTCCATGATGACCACGGGTATGCCCTTGGCGGCGGCGGCATGGAGCCCCCGCGTGCCCGCCTGAGTATCCACGTCCAGATAGTTGTACTGTATTTGACACATGTCCCAGTCGTAGGCGTCGAGTATCTTTATGAAGTTGTCGCTGTTGCCGTGGTAGGAGAAGCCGATATTTCGTATCCGTCCGTTTTTCTTATTGGCGTCTATCCATTCAAGGAT
>JAFYEQ010000204.1 GCA_017544185.1 Oscillospiraceae bacterium | reverse complement strand
TATACCATCTGACAGAACGCGTTATAGTGATCTGTGGGGTTGTCCTTCACGATCTCCCTGTAGTCGTCCCACGCGGGAAGGTATCTGTACCGTATGAAGCTGTAATCGGGCAGATGACCTGCTCTGCCGTGACCAAGGTTCATTATCGAGTTCTCATTCATGAGATATATGCTGTTGGAGTAGATATGCCCGTCCAGATCGTCGGGAGCGGATGTGGAATGGCGGAACTCTATGCGTATATCACCGGGCATCTCATAGAAATGGCTGTTGGTATTGTTTATCACCAGTGAGGGAGTGCCCGCGAAATATCTGTGAGCCCATGTATCGGCTATGATATGCATCGCCAGCCCGATATGCTGTAGGCTCTTGTCCTTGGCCAGCTTCACAGTATCTGCCGACAGATCGCCGTCGGGACCGCATATGAGCCTGTACTTGGACATATATATCTTGGACCTGCGGTCCGGTGTCGTGGCATACAGATCGTACGGCAGGAAGTGGAAGGACGCCCATATGCGCGTGATGTCCTGCAGTCCTATAAGATCCGTGCGTGCATCGGCCAGCTCCATCTGTGACTGTGTGGTCGCCGCAGTACGCGGCGCTTTCAGCTTAGCCAGGAAGGACGCAGTGCAGCAGTCCACCATCTGGGCGGCATAGCATATCTCCAGCGCCTCCTCGTGAGACCAGCCTGCGATGTATGCCGCGCAGTATGTAGCATAATAATGGAAATCTATGTTCATCGTACTGCCGGAGCCTCCTGCGGCTGCTCCTGAGATATCTCCCTGCGAAGTTTCCTTATATTTATCGCCGACCGTATAAGGTCGATCATTATCAGCATGGACGTCAGCTCTATCATGATGGATATGATGATAGTGATGATATCTGCATCCTCAATATGGAGATCCCAGTACAATAGCCCAAGGGTCACGGTATAGTTCAGGACCACGATGCAGGACAGGACGATATACGCCTTGCCCTTGGGCTTCCCCATGCTCTCGGCTCTGGCGCTCAGACCGATGTACAGCCGCGAGCCCATATCCAGCACCAGCATAAGGCCTATGAACACACAGATGAATACGAAAACGAAGTTGTAGAGCTCAGCGACGGACATATCTTCATTGCCCATCTCTTCTATCATCGACTTGATATCTGTGGTCAAGAGCATCATGATGGAGAGGATAAAGCTCCATACACCGTATACGATCTGACCGATACCGCAGATCATGAGCGTATCGCTGTACTTGCGCAGCAGCCGCTGTTTTTCTTCCATCATTCCTTGTCTGCTTCAGAGGGGGTCTCTGTCAGGTCGCACACCCCTGCGGCACATCTGCCGTAGCTCTTCGTTACCTTCTGCTCGCCCTCCTCCAGCTCGTCGGAGACGCCCACCTTGAGCCTTTCGGTGCCGTTTCGCATCATAGACTCTATGGATGCTATCATATCATCTATCTCGTCTATCGCTTTCTTAGTATCCTTGATATCGCTCATAACGTACCTCCTGTCATACGGTCACGGTAAGTCCTACGGGGCAGTGATCGCTGCCCATAACATCATCATATATCACGGGATCTGACACCTTGTCCAGAAAACCATTGTTGACTATGAAATAGTCTATGCGCCATCCTACGTTGTTCTCACGGGCTTTTCCCATGTAGCTCCACCAAGTGTACTGTACGCGGTCGGGATAGAAATGCCTGTAGGTATCGGTAAATCCCGCAGCCAGGAGCTCAGTCATCTTGCCCCTCTCCTCATAGGTGAAGCCCGCATGACCGATATTAGGCTTCACGTTGCGGATATCTATCTCCTCGTGGGCTACGTTCATGTCGCCGCATACCACTACGCCCTTCTCACGGGCAAGGTCTGACAGATATCCTCTGAACAGATCCTCGAACCTCATGCGGGAGGGGATCCTGGACAGGTCGTTCTTGGCGTTGGGAACGTATACCGTCACCAGATAGAACTCTCCCATATCCAGCGTGATGGTGCGTCCCTCGTTGTCATACTCCTCATCGCCTATGCCGTACCTGACGGAAAGGGGCTCCACGCGGGAGTATATCAGCGTGCCCGAGTAGCCCTCCTTCACAGCGGGATAAAGGTACTCATACGGGTGGCTCGCGGGGTGGAACTCGTTCTGTTCAGCGGTGAGCTTGCTTTCCTGTATGCAGAATATATCCGCATCCGAGGCAGCGAAGAAGTCGGGGAAGCCTTTTTTGAGGCAGGCACGGAAGCCCGCCACGTTCCATGATACGATCTTCATATTATCCCTTCGTGGTGCTGCCGAAACCTCCGTTGCGCATATCTGTCACGTCGTCGTCACAGGTGATGCCGTAGGGGAGGAATATCCCCTGCGCAAAGGCAGTGCCGGCAGGTATATGTATGGTCTTTCCTTCAGTGGTGCAGTTGGTCATCTTTATAATGATATGTCCCTCGTTGTCCGAATGATAGTAGTCGCTGTCTATGATCCCTACAGTATTGTCCAGCGACAGACGGTATTTGCAGCCGAGCCCCGATCTGGGCGCGATCATCAGGAACCATCCCTCGTCGATCCTGCAGCGTATCCCTGTGGGCACCACAGCGGTCTCCATAGGAGCAAGGTCGATATCGTAGGGGGCGAAGAAGTCGTATCCTGCCGACCCCGATGTGGCTCGGCGCGGGAGGGGGACTTCTTCAGTGAGACCTGATATCTGCGGAGATACACGATAAAATCCAGCTATGCGTTCAGCCATAGGCTACCTCCGAGAGGATACGCTCGTAGTCCTCCTTGGTGCAGAGCCTGCCCGTGAAGGCGGAGGCCGAGCCTGCAGCGGTGCCGCAGCGTAAAGACTCCTTCATGTCGCCTGTCCTGTCGTAAGCCGCAAGAAATCCTGCCAGCAGAGAATCGCCTGCTCCTA
>JAFYEQ010000203.1 GCA_017544185.1 Oscillospiraceae bacterium | reverse complement strand
TGCAGGCGACGGTGCTGATTCCCTCGACAAGAACCCCAAGTGGATGAACGGCACTTATGCGGGCATATTCGAATGGGACTCCTCCGCGTCCAAGTTCGGCTCCGCTCTTGAAGAGGGCAATGAGCTGATCGTAGGCGACTACTTCTTAGATATGGGCAATACTAAGGGCGGATTCTCCAAGGTATCTCTTGCCTTCGCTATATCCGAGTCCTCGCCTCATCCCAATGAGAGCGCAGACCTGCTCAACTTCCTCCTCAACGACGAAGAGGGCGCATCCATAATGGCATCCGAGAGAGGCATTCCCCTCAGTGCCACTGCGTTCAAGGTATGCACCGAGAAGGGGCTCCTGGACCCCATGGTATCCGAGGCCAACGGTAAGGTGCTGGCGTGGGTATCCTTCGGTCTGGACTCCAAGTTCGAGGACGCAAAGCTCAAGGGCAACCCCGACGGCGTATACTACGACGCTATCGGCGGCCTCTCCTACAAGGAATATGACTCCGAAAAGGCAGCTCAGGTGCTCTACGACGGCATCACCGCAGTGCTGGGCAGCTGACGTATCTCCTGATGATAACGGATGCCGTGCTTTGCGGCACGGCATCCTTTTTAGCACTTTTTTGGCACTCTTTTAGCACTCCGGGGCTATCGCCCCGCCCTTCCACAAGGAGATCATATGTCCGTTCAAACGTATATCGACAGCTATCTGGAAAACTATTCACCCTATAAGGACTACTGGAACTATGAGGACGGCTGTGTCCTCATGGGCTGCAAGCAGCTGTATCTGGCCACCAAGGAGCGCAGATACCTGGACTTCATACTGACCTATCTCGACAAAGTGATCGACGAAGACGGCACCATCACCAACTACGAGGTCGGCAAGCATAACATCGACGGCTTCAACGCAGGCAAGGTGCTGTATACAGCCTATGAGCGCACAGGTAAGGAGAAATACCGCAGAGCCATAGACTATCTCATGGCAGACCTGAAAGAGCATCCCCGCACCAAGGAAGGCAACTTCTTCCACAAGTCCATATACCCCTATCAGGTATGGCTGGACGGGCTGTACATGGCTCAGCCCTTCTATATGGAATATGAGACGAAGTACGGCGGCAAGCAGCAGTACAACGACATTCGCGCACAGTTTAGAAACGTAAGGCGCATAATGTTCGATGCCGACAAGAAGCTGTCCTACCATGGCTACGACGAGGCAAGGGTGCAGCCCTGGGCCGATAAGGAAACAGGGCTCTCAAAGAATTTCTGGCTCAGATCCATGGGCTGGTACCTGATGGCCATGATAGACGTGATAGATGTGATGTCCAAGGAGATGTACGAGTACTACCGCGAGCTGTGCGACCAGTTCAGGGAGTCCCTGCTGGGGATACTGCAGTACAGAGATAAGGACACGGGGCTCTTCTTCCAGGTGATCGACCATGGGGACACCGAAGGCAACTACACGGAGACCTCGGGCTCTGCCATGGTGGCATACGCAGTCATGAAGGCTGCCCGTCTGGAAGTTATCAGCCGTGAGAAGTATGCTCCCATAGGCAAGGACATCTTCGACTGCCTTGTACGTGAGAAGCTGCGCATCGTCGACGGCGCGGAGCATCTGACGGATATATGCTGGGTCGCAGGACTGGGTCCGGGCGACAAGCGGGACGGCAGTGTAGAGTACTATCTTTCCGAAAAAATAGTGTCGGACGATCCCAAGGGCGTGGGACCGTTCATGATGGCATATGCCCAGAAACTCGAACTCAGCGGAGGTCTGTATGGACAATAACACCACGGCGGTCAGCGGCACCGCGGCAGACACCGGATCTGCACACACCAAGCCCTCGGCGCTCCAGGTCTTCTGGAAGAGGAACTATGGCGCCATGTTCATCCTGCTGTGGATGATAGGCTTCCTGGTATTCAGGCTCTACCCCTTCTTCTCATCACTGGTATACTCCTTCTCCGACTTCGACCTGTTCAAGGGCATATCCAAATGGGGACTGGACAATTACCGCGAGATATTCTCGGACGCCAAGATCATGAAGTCTCTCGGCATCACGTTCAAGTATGCCTTCATCACCGTCCCTCTGAAGCTGGCCTTCGCGCTGTTCATAGCCTATATACTCAACTACAAGATCAAAGGCGTGAACCTGTTCAGGACGGCCTACTACATACCCTCCATCCTCGGCGGATCGGTAGCCATAGCCGTACTGTGGAAGGCGCTCTTCCGCGATGAGGGACTTATCAACGGCATTATCCGCTTCTTCGGCGGCGACGGTATCAACTGGCTCTCCGACCCCAAGTATGCGCTGTTCATCATCTCCCTGCTGAGAGTATGGCAGTTCGGCTCGGCCATGGTTCTCTTCCTGGCAGCCCTCAAGGGCGTGCCCGCAGACCTCTACGAGGCTGCTACCATAGACGGCGCCAGCAAGCTCAGACAGTTCTGGTCGATCACCGTCCCCATGATAACCCCGATAATATTCTACAATCTCGTTACCCAGCTGTGTCAGGCGTTCCAGGAGTTCAACGGTCCCTTCATCATCACACAGGGCGGCCCCAGAAATGCTACGACGCTGTTCTCACTGCTCATATACAACAGGGCGTTCAAGAGCTATGAGATGGGCATGGCAAGCGCGATGGCATGGGTGCTGTTCATTATCGTCATGGTACTGAGCCTTATAGCATTCATGAGCCAGAAGTACTGGGTATACTACGGCGATGAGAGCAGGTGATACGGTATGGGCGAACATAAGAAAAAACAAGTAGGCACCGTCCTCAAGTACGTGGTGCTCATACTGGTAGGCTTCATCATGGTATACCCACTGATATGGATGATCGGCGCCACCTTCAAGAGCAATCAGGAGATATTCTCCTCGATGACGCCCTTCACGCTCCATCCCACTCTTGACGGCTACCGCAACTCCATGAACGACTACGGCGGACAGATAAACCTCCTCAGGGCCATGTTCAACACCTATTCCTTCGTACTGCCCAGAGTGCTCTTCACGGTAGTGTCCTGCACCATCACGGCATACGGCTTCGGAAGGTTCAACTTCGTGGGCAAGAACGTGCTCTTTGCGATACTCATGTCCACCCTGTTCCTCCCCAACGTGGTCATGAACGTACCTCAGTACATACTCTACAACAACTTCGGCTGGGTGGACTCCAAGCTGTACCTTCCTCTGGTGGTCCCGTCGCTGTTCGCGTTCGACACATACTTCGTGTTCATGATGATACAGTTCCTCCGGAACATCCCCAAGGAGCTGGATGAGGCTGCCACCATCGACGGATGCAGCTCCATACAGACCCTGTGGCATGTGATATGCCCCATGCTCCGTCCCGCTATGGTGAGCTGTGCGCTCTTCCAGTTCATGTGGTCGTCAAACGACTTCATGGGTCCCCTGCTCTACGTGAAGACAGTAGAGAAGTACCCCGCCACCATATTCGTAAAGCTGTCCATGGATGCGGACACGGGCTTCGACTGGAACCGTGTACTGGCGGTATCGGTGATATCCATCATACCTCAGCTGGTAGTGTTCTTCTGCGCACAGGACCAGTTCATCGACGGTATCTCCGCGGGAAGCGTCAAGGGATGATGATACTATTTTGCTTCTAGATCATTGTTTCGCAGTAAAGGGACAAGAGACTAGGGACAAGGGACAAGGGATGCGACTGCTGACACAGTCGCTGGGAATATGTGGCATCGCCACATCCCAAATGAGGGCTGCTGCCCCTATGCCCCCGCATCTATCCGTGGTGTGATCCAAGGATAGTATAAGACCCGACAAGGGCGGACATATGTCCGCCCTTTTGCTGTCCGGAGGCTAGAGCAGCTGCATCTCTTGACCCTCTAAAAACAGGCATATGCCCGGCATATCCGATCTGGGCATTTTATCACTTGACAAAGAGAGCAAAAAGTGGTATGATGTAGGATGGTGACCTGTTCTATGTATAACTTCATAGGTCACCGCGGTCGGTATGACCGAATATCCAAATGATCGGGCGATGCTATGAATCACAGAATGATCAAAAACATACTCGGATGGCTCCTTATCTTCGACGGGGCGTTCATGACGGTGCCGCTGATAACGGGCATCGTGTGCCGCGAACGGGAGTGTCTGTGGTTTTTGCTCACTATCGCTGTATGCGAGGTGCTGGGCGCCTCGATGATATTCTTCAGGAAGCCCAAGAACAAGATGCTGTACGCCAAGGAGGGCTATGTGATCGTAGCCCTGAGCTGGATCGTCATGTCCCTGTTCGGAGCGGTGCCCCTGTGGCTGTCGGGTTCTATACCCGACTACGTGGATGCACTGTTCGAGACGGTATCGGGCTTCACCACCACGGGTGCGTCAATACTCTCCGATGTGGAGTCGCTCCCGAAGTGTATGATCATGTGGCGTTCCTTCACCCACTGGGTAGGCGGCATGGGCGTGCTGGTCTTCGTTATGGCGTTCATACCCCTCAGCGGCGGCAGTAATATGCACATCATGAAGGCGGAGAGCACAGGCCCCTCTGTGAGCAAGCTGGTCCCCGGTGTGAAGACCACCGCGCTGGCGCTCTACTCCATATACTTCGTGATGACCTTCGCGCAGTTCGTGCTGCATCTCTGCGGAGGCATGTCCGTGTTCCACGCTCTGAACACGTCCTTCTCCACTGCGGGCACGGGCGGCTTCGGCTACTATAACGACAGTATGGCATCGGAGAGCTCCTATCACCACTGGGTGATCACGGTGTTCATGATACTGTTCTCCATATCATTCTCGTCATACTATCTGCTGCTCAAGAAACGCTTCAAAGCGGCATTCACGCTGGAGATACGCGTTTTCCTGATGATAGTCGCTGTATCCGTCATAGTGGTGGCTTACAATATCCGCCATATCTACCCTGTATGGACCGAAGCTCTGGAGCACGCGGCGTTCAACGTGTCCTCCGTCATATCCACCACGGGCTTCTCCACCGCAGACTTCGACCAATGGCCGGAGCTGTCCAAGACCATACTCGTAGGACTTATGTTCGTGGGCGCTACAGCGGGCTCCACGGGCGGCGGCATGAAGGTGTCGCGTATAGTCATACTCGTCAAGGGCATGGGCAAGGAGCTCAAGACCATGGTCCACCCCAACCAGATCAAGAAAGTGACGATCGACGGCGCTCAGGTGCCTCATGAGGTAGTGCGCTCCGTCAATGTGTACATGGTATGCTTCGTGCTGGTATTCGCCGCTTCCATGCTGGTGATATCCTTCGACGGCCATGAGTTCGAGACGAACTTCACCGCCGTGGCAGCTACGATAAACAACATCGGCCCCGGCCTCCACGAGGTAGGCCCCGCGGCGAACTTCTCGTTCTTCTCGGTGCCCTCCAAGCTGGTGCTGATATTCGATATGATCGCAGGCAGACTGGAGCTCTATCCCATGCTGCTCCTGATGTCCCCCGCCACCTGGAAGAAGTGAGGTGGGTATGCATAACTACGACCGTGCCAAGACCGTATGCTTCACGGGGCATCGTCCCGAGAAGCTGCCCGACGGCGGCAGGGACGGCTCCGTGGCAGTCAGGATGATCAAGAGCCTGCTGTACACCGAGACCGAGGGCGCCTGTGCCGAGGGCTACGATACCTTCATCACGGGTATGCAGCGTGGCATAGACCTGTGGGCTGGCGAGATCGTGCTGGAGCTGATGAACAGCTACGACCTGCATCTGTGGGCCGTGCTCCCCTATGAGGGCTTCGGCAGCACCTTCCGCGACAAGGACAAGTGGCTGTTCGGACGCATCATC
>JAFYEQ010000202.1 GCA_017544185.1 Oscillospiraceae bacterium | reverse complement strand
TGCAGTGATAGAGGAGCGCATAGAAGAGCTGAAGGATATCTTCGGCACCAACTCTGTATTCGACAAGGCAGGCTTCGTGAATGACTGCACCAAGGCTGCTGACGCAGTCGTGGGCGTCAAGGATCTCACTCTGATAGTGGCTGTCGTAATAATCATACTCATGACCGTGCTCATCGAAAGGTCCTTCATATCCAAGGAGAGATCCCAGATAGCGCTTATGAAGGCGCTCGGCTTCAAGAGCAGATCCGTGATAAATATACACATCCTTCGCTTCATGCTGATATGCGGGCTATCTCTGGCAGCAGCTGCAGCTCTGAGCATCCCCATGACAAAGCTGATCATGGATCCCATATTCAGCATAATGGGCGCCACTAACGGTATCTCATACGCAAATGATACCCTGGGTACGTTCTTAGTATTGCCCGCAGTCATATTCGGAGCAGTGATCCTCGCTTCGTTCGTGACATCGCTCTACACCAAAACGATCAGTGCTTCCGATACGGCAGCCATCGAGTAAGGAAAAGATATGGATAACAATAAAAACGCACTGAGAAACAGCCTCATCCTCTTCATGATATGCCTCCTCGTACACGCGTTCGAGGCGATAGTGATCAGGACAGATGAGACGTTCTTTGCGGAATGCTTCATAAATAAGCTCTTCGGCATCGCAGCTCTGATAGTGATGCTGAGGATCACAAAGATGAGCCTGCGGGATATCGGATGCAAGTCCGAGTCGATGCTTTCCAGCATTGCCAAAGGATTTGGGATATGCGCTGCCAGCTACACGCCCGCATTCCTAATAGAGTTCGCAGTACTGGCGGCAAAAGGAACGCCCGCACATATGGAGTTCTACGTGACGGGCTTCTCCCTTACAGGGAACGTGATCAAGAACACCGGCATCGGCTTCGTCCTCATGTGCATAGTCTTCAACATCATCAATGTATGTATGGAAGAGGGAGTTTTCAGAGGCTTCTATATCACCTATCTCACCAAGGGCCACGGAGCATCCAAGGCGCTGTACATATCCGCTCTGCTGTTCGGTCTGTGGCACATCGTGACTCCCGTAAAGAGCCTTATAGACGGCACTATGAACATAGGCACATTTATTGGTATGACCATAGGATACATCATCCTTTCGGCACTGATGGGCATCAAATGGGGTCTTCTGTATCAGAAGACAGGCTGCATATGGATAGGCATGGCCGACCATTTCTTCAACAACTGTATCGTGACCAACCTTCTCCACGTAGTAACAGACAGCGGAGCAGATGAGATGCAGATCATCCGTGTCATCATCGGAGAGCTCCTGTCATTCGCAGCAGTATGGGCATGGTCCAGGATCAACAGAAAGGAACTTAGCTATGAGCACCGTACTTGAAGTAAAAGATCTTTGCAAGACCTATGTAGTGAACAAGCGTCAGAACCACGTACTGAGAAACGTTGACCTCACCGTCGATGAGGGCGAGATGGTAGCAGTCATGGGTCCCTCGGGCTCGGGCAAATCCACTTTGCTCTACACCATATCCGGCATGGACAGGATGACCGCAGGCAAGGCAAAGTTCTGCGGACGTGACATATCAGACATGAACGAGAACGAGCTGGCGGATCTCCGCCTGGACGAAATGGGCTTTATCTTCCAGCAGATGTATATGATGAAGAACCTGACCGTACTGGATAATATCATACTCCCCGCTGTCAAGTCCACTAAAAACAAGGAGACCCGCAAGGAAACAGCAGAACGCGGCCGTCAGCTCATGCACAAGCTGGGCATCGCAGATATAGCTGACAATGATATCAATGAAGTATCGGGCGGTCAGCTGCAGCGTGCCTGCATATGCAGAAGTATGATGAACCACCCGAAGATGATATTCGCCGACGAGCCTACTGGAGCGCTCAACAGATCCTCCTCCGAAGAGGTGATGGAGGAGCTGACCAAGCTCAATGACGAGGGCACTACCATGATGCTGGTCACACATGACGCAAAGGTGGCAGCTAAATGTACAAGAGTACTTTTCATCGTTGACGGCAATATCAAGGGCGAATACTCGGTAGACAGGACACAGCCCCTGCGCGACAGGGAACGCTCACTCAACAACTGGCTGCTCGAAATGGGATGGTAAGCATGACCGAAAGAAGGAACGGATACCACACCTGATACGGTCCGCAGTATGCTATGTAAGAAGAAACGAGCAGCCTTAGGAGCAGCTTGATATGAGTATGAAAAAGATCAAAAAGAAAACGATGATAGCCATAATTATACTTGCAGTCCTCATCGCGCTGATAATGATCATCCTTCCCCCCAGCTCAGGAATACTGCCGAAATGCACTACGCCGAACGGCATATCCGAAAAGACTTTCCTCACGGTGGACGGCGCTGAGCTGGGACTGATACTGCTCTCGGATGATACAGCCGCCCCCGTCCTTCTCGTATGCGGAGGAGGACCGGGGATACCACAGTACCTTATGGAGGATCTTTATCCGTCGCCGCTGCCACACAAGTTCACTGTATGTTACTGGGACTACAGAGGAACGGGGATATCATGGTCGCCCGACATCACATCAGATGAGATGAACACCGACAGATATATAAATGACGCCATAGCCGTTACCGACTATCTTGCACAGCGTTTCGGCAAGGACAAGATATACATCATGGGACACTCCTTCGGTACATATATCGCGCTGAACACGGTGCAGAGATACCCCGAAAGATATACATGCTACATAGCCATGTCTCAAATATGCGATCAGAAGCAGTCAGAATATACCGCATTCGACTATATGAGACAGCAGTATGCAGACAGCGGTGATACGAAAATGACAGCCGAGTTCGACAGTTATGATATCCGCGGATCTGCAGAGGACTACGAACGCTATAAATATTCGGGTCTGAGAGATAAGGCGATGCATGGTCTCGGAGTCGGTACCACAAGGGATATGAGATCTGTCATCTCGGACCTGTTCCTGCCCAGCCTGCGGTGTATGGCATACACGCAGAGCGAACGGATCAACATATGGAAGAGCAAGTTCACCGTCTCAAAGAACTGCCCTGCGGGTAAGGACTCGAATGTCTTCAACGCATATGAGGATGTCCAGAAGCTGGACATACCCATATACTTCATAGTCGGGAAATATGACTGCACCTGCATGGCATCACTGCAGGAGACTTACTATGAGGCAGTCGAAGCACCCGTGAAGAAACTATATATCTTTGAGAACTCAGCTCACAGCCCATTGTATGAAGAATATGACAGGAGCTGTCAGGTGCTGGATGAGATAATAGCCGAGAACAGTCAAATGTAAATTTATTATGAACTTTATCCATTGCTCTTGATACAGTATATGACACCACTTATACTATATATAGGTGGTGTTTTACGTTATGATAAGCACTATCAGGCTGACATACTGTTGAAAGTTGTTGTCAAAGTGCGATCACACAGAAAGGATACATCTATGCTCAAAGATCTGATCATAAGAAAAGAAGATCCCGGTGACTATAAGGCTGTGGAGCTGATGACCATGCGAAGCTTCTGGAACAAGTACTGGCCCGGATGTACGGAACATTATCTTATACGCATAATAAGGGAGTCGGCTGACTTTATCCCCGAGATAAGCCGCATAGCAGAATATGACGGTAAGATCGTAGGAGCTATATACTATACCAAGGCTTGGATCGTGGACGGCGACAAAAGGACAGAGATCGTCACCTTCGGGCCTCTGGCGGTAGAGCCGACCATGGAAGGCAATGACATAGGCGGAGCCCTCATGAGGGAGACTATACGGCTCGCAAGAGAAGCAGGCATAGCCGGTATCGCACTCATGGGAGAACCTGATTATTATCCCAGGTTCGGGTTTGAAAGAGGCGCGAAGTACGGCATGACCGATGCAGAGGGCAACTCCTTCGATGCACTTATGATACTGCCTCTGGCCGCTGACTTCTCTGATATCAAAGGCAAGCTCATAGAGAGCTCCGACTTTGAGAAGCTATCTGATGAAAAGGCGCTGGAGGAGATCAACAAAGAGTTCCCCGTGTACCGCAAGGTCAAGGTGCAGGACGGCTTCATGCAGATCTTCGAGCAGCATCTGGGCGTAGTGGAGTCGGTCGAGGGCGATATCTACAACGTCAGGTACTGGGAGCTGACCATCCCCGCCAAGCTCTCGCAGGATATAAATGAGGTACCTGTGGAAGGCAGCGATGTGCAGTTCAAATGGGATCACAAGGGCGTATCTACGATCACTAAGGTGTTCAAGAACATGCTGGATGCATGATATGGGAGATATGATGATGGGAAATTATACTGTCAAGCACGATGAACTGACAGCAGAGGAGTTCATCGTGCTGTGGGAAACTGTTTGGGGCGATGGACCGTCTCTCCAACAGACCAAACTCGCCATGGAGCATACCCTGTTTCGTGTATCTGTATTTGACGGGGACAAGATAGTCGCCATGGCAAGGATGATCGGAGACATGGGACTTTGCTATTACATCAAGGACGTTATCGTAAGGCCCGAATATCAGAGCCAAGGCATAGGACGTCTGCTGATAGATGAGCTCCTTAAGTTCGTGAACGATCACGGGATAAAAGACACCAGTATATTCGTAGAGCTCTGTGCTATGCCCGACAAGATACCCTTCTATGAGAAATTCGGATTCAGCGCCAACGAGGCACAAAGGCTCAGGCTGTTCCATCTTGTGAGATGATCTGATAGGATGATCATCATCGTGTACAGACCGATGTATACGATGCATAGAGGTGATACGATGATAGATATACTCATAGTCGAAGACAATAGGGAGCTCTCCGACCTGCTGTGCGATTTTCTGCGGGCGGAGGGCTATACAGTGAGCACAGCCGAGAACGGTGAGAAAGCCTTGTCCCTGTTCGAAAGATACGGGGCAAGGCTCGTTGTGCTGGATATAAACCTTCCCGATATGACAGGCTTCACGGTATGCTCGAAGCTGCGAGAGAACGCCGACACGCCTATACTCATAGTGAGCTGCCGCACCGACAGGCAGGACAAGCTGAACGGCTACGATCTGGGAGCTGATGACTATATCGAGAAGCCCTATGATATAGATATACTCATCGCCAAGATAAAGGGCATATTCAAACGACGCTACAAGCAGGACACCCTGTCTGCGGATGGCGTCACCCTGGATCTGGCAGCACGCACAGCTACGATCGACGGGAAGAGCATAGATCTTTCCGCCAAGGAGTTCGACCTACTGGCACTGCTCATGGAGAACAGAGGCAAAGCGCTCAAGAAGGAATATCTTTTCAATACCGTATGGGGAAGTGACAGCGGGTCTGAGGTACAGACCCTGCATGTTCATATCAACAAGCTGCGTGCAAAGCTGGGGGACGACTCAAAGAACGCAAAGAAGATCGTCACGGTATGGGGCATAGGATATAAATACGTATGAAAGCTTTCAAGAGACTGTGCATATGTATGCTCCTGCTGTTCGCTGTGATAGCCGTCGGTACTGATTTATACCTGTTCGGGAAGGACACGTCGGACAACGGATACTATCGTGTGGAGGCAAAGCGTCTCGCTTCACAGATAGCGCAGACAGGCAGCATGGATCTGTCGGGATACCGATACCTCACGGGGGTATACGAGGATGAAGGCGATATATACAGATCCGATGAGCATTATGTGATCATAAGAGTGGATGAACGGCTGTACCGCGTAGAATATAGGATGGCCGATAATACCGGTCTCATCGCGGCAGCGAACATATCCATAGCGGCGGCGTTCCTAGTTACCGCGGGCATCATGCTGTATATCTATCTGAAGGTGATAGTCCCCATCTCACGTCTCACAGAAGTTCCTAAGGAGCTGGCAAAAGGAGATCTGGCAGCCTATGTGCCACAGGAGAAGAGCCGTTATCTTGGGGATCTGACCTGGAGCATGGATATGATGCGCGAGAGCATCGAAAAGAGCAGGGAGAGGGAGCTGAACGTACAGAAGGAGAAAAAGCTGCTCCTTCTGTCACTGTCGCATGACATCAAGACCCCGCTCGCTGCGATCAAGCTCAACGCAAAGGCTCTTGAGAAAGGGCTGTACCGCGATGAAGAAAAGCGCAGGAGCGCTGCAGCCAGCATAGCATCCCATGCAGACGAGATCGAAGAGTATATGGAGCAGATCACTCAGGCCGCAGGCGAGGATCTTATGGAGTTCGATATCCGTGAGACCGAGGGCTTCATCGGGCCTGTCATAGCAAAGATCCGCGAGCGCTACTCCGAGCGTCTGGCCTCCTCGGGCACGGAGCTCGTCATCGGTGAGTTCGACGATGTGCTCCTCTCCTGCGACCCCGACAGGATCGCGGAGTGCATACAGAACCTGATGGAGAACGC
>JAFYEQ010000201.1 GCA_017544185.1 Oscillospiraceae bacterium | reverse complement strand
GAGTAGTGGTGGTGGTGATATCAGCATAGGGAACGGGGGACATATGCACGCCTGCTGCTACCAGACCTGCGATATGAGCCATATCCACCATGAGATAAGCCTCTACGGACTTGGCGATCTTGGAGAGACGCTCAAAGTCTATAGCTCTGGGATATGCGGATGCACCTGCTACGATGAGCTTGGGGCGTACTTCCTTAGCCTGAGCCTCGAGAGCGTCGTAGTCGATGAAGCCATTGTCGTCCACGCCGTAGGGAACGAAGTTGAAGTACTTGCCGGAGATGTTGACCTTGGAGCCGTGGGTGAGGTGGCCGCCGTTGTCAAGGCTCATACCCATGACAGTGTCGCCGGGGGTCAGCAGAGCGTAGTATACAGCAGTGTTGGCCTGAGCGCCCGAGTGAGGCTGTACATTGGCGAACTTTGCACCGAAGAGCTCCTTGGCACGCTCGATGGCGATGGTCTCAACGATGTCTACGTCCTCGCAGCCGCCGTAGTAGCGCTTGCCGGGATAGCCCTCAGCGTACTTGTTGGTGAGCACGCTGCCCATAGCAGCCATGACAGCGGGAGAAACGATGTTCTCGCTGGCGATGAGCTCCAGGTTGCGCTTCTGCCTTGCCAGCTCGAGCGCCATAGCCTCGCCGACCTCCTTGTCGGCAGCGGAGACGAAACCGATGGTATCCATGATATTTTCGTACATAGTATCTGCTCCTTATAAACATTGATAGACACATTATACCACATATCTCCCAAGATCTCAACCGTTTTTGAAAAAATTTTTTATACGGCATCCACGCCCGCATAACAGACAGATCTCAAAGCGGCGGGGGCAAAGGCTCCCGCAGGATGCTATCTCGTCCTACAAGAGCGCTGCTGATAAATACGAGACCCATATACAGTAGGGGCGGACCTGCGTGTCCGCCCTCGGCGCCCGCCCCGCCAAAAAAATGTATTTGACAAACCGATACGGGTGTGGTATAATAGAAGTGTGTTTGTATGCAGATGTCCACAGTGATCTGATGCAAGATATAAAAGAGAGATCTCACACAGGAACAAAAGGAGCACTCATGTTTGAAGCGATACGATTTGTGATAAGCGAGCATGTCAGCAACCGCAAGCTGCTGCTCAAGATGGCACTTGTAAATATGTCAAAGCAGACCCTGCGCACGTCCCTCGGCGTCTTTTGGGTATATCTGCACGACTTTTTATACTTTTTCGTGTTCTGCGCCTTCAGGATACTGATGTCGGGCGCAGGCGAGATAGACGGTATGCACAGCGTTGTGTACCTGATGTCGGGACTGATCCCCTGGTTCTTCATAGCAGAGGTGCTCAATCAGGGAGCGTCATCCATACGCACCAATAAGGCGATAATACAGTCTATAAAGTTCCCGATCACGATCATCCCCACCGTAGAGGTGACGGCCATATTCCTCAAGAGGCTGCCCAGCTTCCTATTCATATTCGCAGTGTGCATCTACTATGGCTATATAGGCAGCTTCCACCCTCTGCTGTTCATATACTTCATGCTGTGCATGCTGATACTGATGTACTCGCTGACCCTGTTCACATCCGCATTCATAGCCGTGTCCACCGACCTGCACCAGTTCTATCTGATGTTCATGCGCGTGATGCTGTACACCATGCCGATAGTATGGGGATACAAGCACATCCAGCAGTTCCCCTCCATCATGACTATAGTCAAGGCAAACCCGATGGTATACATATTCAACGGCTTCCGCAGCGCCTTCGTGACGGGAGTGCTGCCCACGGCAAAGTATACCGCATATTTCTGGGGCTGCACGATAGTGCTGTTCTGCATGGGCAGCTTCGTACAGTACAAACTGCGCAGATACTACGCAGACGTTATTTGAGGATGCTATGAACGAGAACGCTATAACCATAAGAGACCTGACCAAGACCTTCTACCTGTTCGACAAGGACTATCATGTACTTCCCTGGCTCTTCACCCATAAGGGCTGTAAGGCGGAGAAGACCGCACTGGACCATATCTCGCTGGATATCAGGAAGGGCGAGATGGTAGGTCTCATAGGCAAGAACGGCGCGGGCAAATCCACGCTGATGAAGCTGATCGCGGGGATCACCTTCCCCACCTCGGGAACTGTTGAGGTAGACGGAAAGATCGGCTCCTTCATAAACCTGTCGGCAGGCTTCAATACCGACTTCACAGGCAGGAAGAACCTTTACTACAAGGGTATGCTCACAGGCAGATCCAAGGAAGAGATAGATGCCGTGATCGATGATATCATCGAATTCGCGGACATCGGAGAGTATATGGATCTCCCGATGAGGATGTACTCCTCGGGCATGTCGGCCCGTCTGGGCTTCGCCCTGGCGGTGTTCACAGACCCGGATATACTCATAATCGACGAGGTCTTCGCCGTGGGCGACAAGAACTTCCAGGAGAAGTCCAAAGCCAAGACCACGGAGCTGTTCAACTCGGGCAAGACCGTACTGTTCTCCTCCCACTCCGATGCGCTGATACGCAAGTTCTGCGAGCGCGTGATATATATCAGGGACAGCAAGATCGCCTTCGACGGTCCCGTAGAGGAAGGGCTCGACATATACAACGAGGATGTCAAAAAGAAGAAGTGACATCCGTCTCAAGGAGTTTACGATGAATGAAAAGAAGCTGAGGGCGGCACGCGCCAAGATAGCCGAGAGCGGGCTGTTCGATGAGGTATATTACGCATCCCAGTTCGACGAGGCGCCCAAGGGCGACCTGATAGAGCACTATCTGCGCCACGGGGCAGAGCTGGACGTGGACCCCTCCCCTAAGTTCGACAGATCCTACTACCTCAAGAAGTACCCCGATGTAGCCAAGTCGGGGGTGGATCCGTTCTACCACTATGTATGCTACGGCAAGGATGAGGGACGCTCCCCCAGAGCTCATGCCAAGAAACGTCTGTCCAAGAAGGATATGCACCGCATCATGGGCGTCATACGCGACAGCGGTCTCTTCGATGAGGACTACTACGCAGCCCAGTTCGATGAGCTGCCCGACTGCTCTTTGCTGTCCTATTATACCGCCAACGGCGCCTACGAGGACAGAGATCCCTCGCCCGACTTCGATACATCCTACTATCTCGAGACCTACCCCGATGTGAAGAAGATCCGCATCAACCCTCTCTACCACTACATCGCGCACGGCAAGAAGGAGGGGCGCTCCCCTTCGGCTCATGCCAGGAAGTATATCCCCCCAAAGACCATGCGTGCGATGAGGAAGGTCATATCCGAGAGCGGCCTCTTCGACAAGAACTACTACGCAGACCAGTTCGACGAGCTCCCCGAGGGCGACCTGCTGGACTACTATATCGTGAACGGCGCCTACGAGGACAAGGACCCCTCGGCATATTTCGACAACTCCTACTATCTTGAAAATAACGACGATATCCGCAATGCGCATATGAACCCGCTGTACCACTACGTGGCTCACGGCAGGGCCGAAAGGCGTCCCTCCAAGCTCCCCGACGGCGGCGAGGCCGACCTGTACTCGGAGTGGGTGGCAAAGCGCAGGAGCCGCCGCGGCGTGTCCGCAAGGCTCCACGAGCTGAAGGATCTGGCGGATATCATGCGCAGCGGCGAGTTCGATGGCGGATGGTACCTGGACCGCAACCCCGAGGCATATGAGAAGCTGTCTCATACCGCCGCGTGGAAGATGCGCTTCTCCAAGAACAAGCTGGTACAGAACGTGGGGCGCGTGCTCTCCACCGCTGCCGCTCACTACGTGACAGACGGCATGTATTCGGATATGGATCCCTCCTCGGGCTTCTCCAATTCCTACTATATCGACCATAACCCCGACCTGCTGTCCGCTCCCTATCTGGTGCCCTATGCTCACTACGTGAAATACGGCAAGGCCGAGCAGCGTGCGGGCAAGGATCCGTCTCTCCTGGGCTTCCACTTCAGAGATCTTCTCTCCCCCAATTCCCTGAAGGACAAGACTGTGACCATCTCTGTCATCACCGTGGACGGTGCATCCTATCACGGCGAGGCACATGAGGTGATACCCGCTGACAAGGGCATCAAGGACGCCATATCCAGAGCCACCGGCGACTTTATATGGATATGCGACGGCACCAAGGAGCTCCCCGCTGACGTGCTCCCCTATCTTGCATATGAATGTGTATACGCTGCTGTCCGCGACGACGCTCTTACAGAGCGCCAGTGGGACGTATGTCTGCGCCCCTATAAGACAGTAGGCACGTCCGAATATATCCTCAACGGCGGCTGGTACGGGCTGTCGGATATCTTGCTCCGCACCCCTTCCAAGTTCGCGCTGTTCGATGACATCCCCGAGATAGAAGACGGCAGGGATCTTACCCTGCTGATGCTCCGCTGCATAAAGGGCGGCTATGCCGCTGTATGCCGCGGCAGGACAGATCATTTCTCCGCCGATGCGGAGCATTACAAGAGACTGCTCCCCATACTGTTCCACGGGTACTACAATGATACCGAGCAGGCAGCCAAGGGCTACTCTGCTCTCCGCCGCCGTCTTTCGGAAGCGGGCGTGATGGGCTACGAGCGCTTTGCCGAGGAGTTCGATGCTGCTTCAGTCATGGGCAGCGGCATGGACATCATGATAGGGATATACTCCTTCACCTTCGGCGGCGGCGAGATCATGCCCATACGTCTTGCCAATATACTCTTCCGCATGGGACACAATGTCACCGTGCAT
>JAFYEQ010000200.1 GCA_017544185.1 Oscillospiraceae bacterium | reverse complement strand
GCTCCAGTGCGTCACGGTCGCTCTTGGAGTATACAAAGAACTCCGTCTGTCTGATCATGCCGTTGGGCCCGCCGAGACGATGGAGCATCTTGTAGATATCCACCATCTGAGCTGTGGTATAGGGTGCGCGGGACTGCTGACCATCGCGGAAGGATGTATCCGTGATGTATATCTCCTCCGGCATATCCATAGGCACATGGCGGAAGTTGAAGGCTACCTTGGGCACCTCGGTATAGGGGAACATCTCACGGAAAAGCTCGGGACGCTCCACATCCTGCATCTCGTACTCATAGGGATCCAGGTCGAGCAGATTGGTATGCTTGTTCAGGCTTATCGTAGGCATGGTGTGTTCCATAACGGATCCTCCTTTGGATAGTGATATGTCGGTATAGTCATAGTGTCAGCTCCATGAATACGTCGGCATATATATTGTCGTTGTATCTGTCTATGGGGACGAAGCCGGTCTTGTCATAGAGCCTGCGGGCGGCGGTATACTGTGACATAGAGTCCAGGACGATGCGCCTGTATCCCTGTGATCTGGCATAGTCTGCGGCGGTATGTATGAGACGGCTTCCCAGTCCCTGTCCTCGGAGCTCCGATGACAGGTACAGTGCTTTCAGCTCGGCGGTATCGCTGTCAAGGCGCTTTATCGCCACTGTGCCCACAACGTCGTCATGGGAGAGCATACACCAGAAGGCTTTGAAGCAGTGGGGTATATCGGTATACGCACAATGACGCCCTGCGGGATCGAAGGCCTTGCCCAGCTCTCTGAAGCAGCGGTCGGTGAAGTCGAATACCCGCTGTCTGTATTTATCCTCATATAGGACTATGGATATTTCTGACATGGCCGTCACTCCGATGAATGTATATCAGTATGTTAGTATGTTTGTGTGATCGTATACAATTATACGATAAAAAATAAGTCCTGTCAATATGGCAGATCGCACAGATCTGGAGGAGATACAGCGGCATGGATCGTAGATCAGTATTATCTGCACAGCATATCGAGCTGTATGCTATAAGCACGATCTATATCCCGATAGAAGATATAAGTATTTGACTTTTGGCTGATCATCTGATACAATGATATCAGAAAGAGAGAGAAACAGAGACGACGATCCGAGTTGAAGATATCTGCAAAGGGGGTGCACCGATATGAGACAAACTGATAAGGAGCTGCGATGTTGAAGCCGGGAATGGGTAAACAATGATAATGTATACGCCGGATCGCTCCGGCGCATTGTTTTATATATTTGTTTAAGATAGTTTCGTTAGATGAGCAGGATGGAGGTATCTCTATGATATTGACATGAGCTCATTTATGATATATAATAGATCATGTAAGGGTGACATTATGGATAGACAACTGTATGATATACTGTATGCCAAGTATATCGAGCCCTGCAGTAAAAAAAGAGAGAGCTATATAGGCGTTGAGATAGAGATGCCTGTACTTGATATGTCCCATATACCGGCAGATCCGCAGAAGATCATAGCTGTGATGGGCAGTGCCATAGACGCATTCGGCTTCAAAGAGCAGTACCGCGATGTCGATGGGAACGTCATATCCGCGCAGGAGGAAAAGGCAGGGGATATAATATCCTTTGACTGCTCTTATACGAACCTTGAGCTCTCCTTCGGCAGAGCCACCACGCTCAATGAGGTCTGGGAGCGTTTTAAGAGATACTACAGCTACATTAACGATGAGCTACACAGGATCGGCTATACCCTTACCGGGATGGGGATAGACCCTCATCAGGACGTGAACAGCAATGAGCCGGTAAAGAACGAGCGTTACCGTATGCTCTATCATTATCTGCACTCCTACGGGATATATCGTACCGATGTGGGGAGATGGTTCCACGAGCGGCCTGATTTCGGTACGATCACCAGTGCGTCACAGGTACAGCTCGATGTGAGCAGCGACAGGCTCCTTGATGTAATAAATACGCTCCAGCTCGTGGAGCCGTATAAGGCGATGCTGTTCGCTAACTCCTATCTGCCGGACTATCCGCAGTACCGCTGCGTTCGGAACATGCTGTGGGAAAGGAGCATGCAGGGATATGAGCCTCATAACGTTGGCATGTTCGACAAGAGGATAGACAGTATAGAGGAACTGGTGGAGTATATCGGTACTCAGGCCATATATTGTGTGATGCGCGACGGGAAGTATATCGACTTTCGTCCTGTTTCCGTTGATAAGTTTTTCGGGCTGGATAGAGTAGAGGGCGAGTACTTCGACGGACAGGGATACAGAAAGATAGTTTTCACGCCTGATCACAGCGATATAGAATATCTTCGCACCTTCAAGTTCACCGACCTTACTTACCGCGGGACGATAGAGTACCGCAGTTCCTGCACTCAGCCGATCGGCGATGTTATGACGGTATCTGCATTCCATACGGGACTGGATGAGAGGATAGATGAACTAAAGGAGTTCTTTGAGGCAGACAGGACGATATATCATCATGGGTATACCGCGAAAGAACTGCAGGATATGTTCTCTAAACGCCCTTACCCCTCATTTGTCGGCAAAGGAGCGCTTTCTCGTCAGCTCACGGAACTGCTCGGGATAGCTGAGAGAGGCTTAAAGAACAGAGGCTTCGGCGAAGAGAAGTTCCTCACGCCTCTCTTTGAACGGGCTGATAAACTTAAGAGCCCTGCTGATGAGATGATAGAAGGTATAGAGAGCGGTAAGAGCATCTCAGAGTATATCGAAAAGTATTCACAGCTTTGATGCAGGGAGTGGAGGAAAGGTATGTGCGAGCTGTTGGGCATGACTGCTATCAAGGATATGGATGTTACCGACTGTCTGGAGACATTCTTCTCCCACAGTGACATCAACCCGCATGGATGGGGGATGATGTACTATAAGGACGGCAGCACACATATCGTGAAGGAGCCGAAAAAAGCGCTCGACAGCCGTATCCTTCCGCCTCTGATGAAAGCTCTGCCACGG
>JAFYEQ010000199.1 GCA_017544185.1 Oscillospiraceae bacterium | reverse complement strand
TACGGAGGAGGTGAACTCGGGGTTGGAGTCGAGCTTGAGGGAGAATTCCATGGTGTGATGGTTCTCGCCGGTATGACCGCTGCGTATAACTGTACCGCCGTGAGGGAGAGCGGAATGGTCGCGGCGCATCTCCTCTTCGGTGATGAAGGTAACGCTGGTATCGTAGTCAGCATAGTAGTTGGGCATATTCTTGATCGTCTCGGCGATCTTATCCTTGTCGGCGCCCTCCTTGGCTACCACGTAGCACTCTCTGGTGTGCTTCTGACGGGTGGTGAGCTCGGGATCCTCGCCGCTGCGTACTCTCTCGAGAGCCTCGGGAACGGGCACGGTATACTGTCTTGCGTCAGCTACGCCTTCCACGCGGCGTGCTGCATCGGAGTGGCCCTGGGATACGCCCTTGCCCCAGAAGGTGTAGTCCTTGCCGTCGGGGAGGACAGCGTTGGACAGCAGTCTCATCAGGGAGAACAGGCCGGGATCCCAGCCGATGGATATTATGCCTACCTTGCCGCCTGCCTTTGCAGCAGCGTCAACGTTGGCGAAGTGTTCGGGTATGCGTGCATGAGTGTCAAAGCTGTCCACTACGTTGAAGAGCTTTGCAGCCTCAGGGGTCTGTACGGGGAGATCGTTGGCAGAACCTCCGCACAGTATCAGTACGTCGATATCGTCCTTATGTGCAGCCATCTCCGATACATTGTATACAGGTGCATCGGATGCGATCTTGAGAGATGCGGGATCTCTGCGCGTGAATACTGCGGCGAGGGTGACGTCCTTTGCGGCAGCGGCTGCTTTCTCAACGCCGCGGCCCAGGTTGCCGTAGCCCAGGATACCTAACCTTATCATGATGATATGCTCCTTATGTTTGCAGGATGTATATATATCCCCTGCATTTTTATCAGTGTGTTTATGACATAGGCGGAGCCGTCTTAAAGAGAGCTCCGCCTATTATTATACTATGTATCTTTTGATTTGTCAAGAGGAAAATGAAATATTTAATGATAGATATTTCATTTTTTGAGAGAGAGCTTGCCCTGCCTGCGCAGTTCCAGCTTCAGCTGTCTGGGGAGGAACATCTCCACGCCCTCGATGATCTTCTCGTTGGGGGAGAATATTATGCGCACGTTCCCTGCAGACTTGTGTTTGAGATCGGCGTACCAGTCCTCGCCGCCGCTGTTGTCCGATGCAAGGACGGTGGTGCAGCCCGAGGGCGCAGCGGGAGCATCGGCCAGCTTGCCGAAGTCGGTGAAGGTGGATATCTCCGTGGATATCAGCCTCTTGCGGGAGCGCCTGCCGCTGATCTTGTCCACGTCGAAGGAGCCGTTGGTGATGATGTACTCATACTCCGTGCTCGTTCCCGTGAACAGATAGTACCCACCGTAGACCACCAGCGCCGACAGTAATATCCCCACAGGCCCCGTGAAGAGGAATATGACGATGCACAGTACTGTCATGCCCACCAGCAGGAGTATGCGCTTAGCGGTGTCCTTCCCGTCGGAGCGTTTCTCCACCAGGTATTCTGCATAAAAATCATTCATAGTATCACTTGTCTTTCACATCTATCGTTATGGTGAACGCGGTCCTGCCGTCCTTGCTGACGGCGGATATGCTGCCGCCGTGCTTCTCCGTGACCGCCTTGGCGATGGCGAGACCCAGCCCGTAGCCGCCCGTGTCCTTGCTGCGGGACTTGTCGGTGCGGTAATATCGGTCGAATATGCGGCCGATATCCTCCTCGGGTATGGTGCCCTCGTTGTCTACGGTCAGACGGCACTTCTTATGCGCTCTCTTCAGAGTCACATGTATCTCGGATCCGGCGGGGGAGTGCTTCACGGCGTT
>JAFYEQ010000198.1 GCA_017544185.1 Oscillospiraceae bacterium | reverse complement strand
CGATACTGTGACATTGCTCGTACCGCAGGCACGCGCTATGTCTGTCAAAGTGATCTGCTTACCCATTGTGAGCCCTCCACCCGATATATGATGCTGTCGTGCCGTTGACGGCAATGATCAGCCTTATGACATGATGATGTCCGACTCTTTGTGCCGCTTTCTATTATACACGATTATGTTATATTTGTAAAGGGGTTTTGAGATAAAACTAAAAATATACTTAAATTAATTTATTTTCTGCAGAAAAATTAATTTAGGTATTGACATGAGCGCTTCTTTGTGATAAACTACAACTGTATGTAAAACGTATGCAGATCTGTATCTGCAGCTTTACCGACGACCGATCTATTACCGTACGGAGGATATCATGATACATCCAAGATATGAGATGATGAACGAACAGCAGGAGATGCTGCTGTCACGCCCCAATAAGAAGTCCTCGTTCTACAACGGGATATACGACCGATATGAGCATCCGGTGCTGACACGAGATCATATACCGCTCTACTGGAGATATGATCTGGATGCAGAGACGAACCCCCATTTCGAGGAGCGCCTTGGTATAAACGCGGTATTCAACGCAGGAGCTATAAAACTGGACGGACGTTATTGTCTGGTAGCCCGCGTGGAGGGCAATGACCGCAAGAGCTTCTTTGCCGTCGCAGAGAGCGATGATCCTACCGAGGGCTTCAGGTTCCGCAGCCATCCCATACGTATGCCTGTGAACGCTGAAGACGAGACCAATGTGTATGATATGCGCCTTACACAGCACGAGGATGGTTGGATCTACGGCGTGTTCTGCGTGGAGAAGAGCGCAGGGACCGCAGATCTGTCCGACGCGGTGGCATCAGCAGGTATAGCTCGTACCAAGGATCTCGCCAACTGGGAGCGCCTTCCGGATCTTATCACCCTCCGCAGTCCGCAGCAGAGGAACGTGACCCTCCTGCCTGAGTTCGTAGACGGGAAGTATGCCTTCTATACCCGTCCCATGGACGGCTTCATCGAGACAGGCTCGGGTGGCGGCATCGGCTTCGGCCTAGCCGATGATATCACACATGCAGTCATAGACGAAGAGCGCATGACCAGCATCAGGCGCTATCATACCATAACCGAGAGCAAGAACGGTGCGGGTGCCACGCCCATAAAGACTGACAGAGGCTGGCTCCATATCGCACATGGCGTAAGGAACACCGCTGCAGGGCTCAGGTATGTTATATACTGCTTCGTTACGGATCTTAAAGAGCCATGGAAGGTGATCGCAGAGCCCGGGGGATATCTCATCGCTCCTCAGAAGGGCGAGCGCGTGGGCGATGTGTCCAACGTGGTCTTCACCAACGGCGCCATCGCCGATGACAATGGAGATCTGTATATATACTATGCTTCCTCTGATACCCGTCTGCATGTAGCCTCATCCACCGTGGACAGGCTCCTGGATTATGCCTTCGGCTGTCCAGCCGATGCGCTGAGGACAGCGAAGTGCGTCGAGCAGCGCTGTGAGCTGATCGACAGGAACCTGGGGCTCCTGATGGATAAGTGATCTCGGACCACGATATGATAATGCTGCCGTCCTTTCACAGAGCGGCAGTTTTGTCTGTCCGTATGACGGATAGCTTAACTTGATCTGCTCATGTTAAGAGGTCAAAGACAGAGAATGATACCGAAATGTCATTATCTTTGTGCATATTGCCCGATCAACTCGTGACAAACTTATGCAAATGATAGAAATAATTAAAATTAATAAAAAAACACTTGATTTTTAAGCTGAAAAGTTGGATAATAGGTGTTGACAATAGTTGGTGTGACAAAGTCACACTGTTTGGACGGAAGATCGGCTTTAACTTAAAGGCTATCAGGAGGAAAAGAAAATGGAAAAGAGATCGTTCAAGGCAGTATGCGGTACGCTCATCGTAGCTACCATGTTCTCTGCGTGCGGCGGCAGCACCGGCGGTACCAGCCAGCCCGCGAACAACGGAGGGGACGCTCCCGCTCCTGCGAACAACACTACCGCAGCAACATCATCGAACACCGGGTTCAAGCGTATAGCTGACATCGACACTGCAGCTCTCAAGGGCAGCTCCATCACGCTCTACACCCACGGCGGCAACAGAGTCCTCGGTGAGGAGAAGAAGGACGAGAACGGCAATACCTACCGTGATGAGTCCTACGCTTATCTCAAGCACCTTGCAGAGAAGTTCGAACAGGAGTACGGCGTACACGTAGATCTTCAGGTGAATTCCACCGAGGATGACATACGTCCTCTTCTCCAGACCAACGACCCCGGCATCGACATCTACACCTCGCCCAACTGGTCGGTCGAGGAATGGCAGCAGTATGCTCTTCCTTACTGCACGATCGACGAGGCTAAGGCGCTCTACGGCGATTATGCTACCACCATGTTCAACGACGGCAAGAACATTTACTGCCTCATGCCCGCAAAGACCTACAACAACGCTGTTGTATACAACGAGGAGACCATCAAGAAGGTGGGCTACGATTCCATACCCACCACTCAGGCAGAGTTCGAAAACCTTTGTCAGGCTCTTCGCGATGCAGGCATAGACCCCATCGCTATGCACAGAGTCGAGAACTGGCCTCTTTCCACCATCAACGACTTCGCTAACTATGTAGCAGGCTCCAACGACGCATACCCCTCTATGCTCAAGTCCGATACCCCCTTCAGCGAGTCTCATCCCATGGGCAAGACCATCAGGATGTATACCGACTGGAAGTCCAGAGGCTTCTTTGAGGCTGGTACATACACCGACTGAGGTGTGGCTATGGACGTTGTGGGCAACGGCAAGGCAGGTATGATGCTCTTCGGCGCATGGGTAGTTCCCCAGATCCAGGGCAGATGCCCCGAGGGCACAGATCCCTCCGTTATCAAGTTCGCTCCCGCTCCCGACTTCGGTGCAGGTCAGTATG
>JAFYEQ010000197.1 GCA_017544185.1 Oscillospiraceae bacterium | reverse complement strand
GATGAACAAGATAAAAAGGATATTCCGTAATATCGCCGTACCGGGGCTCATGAACTATCTGGTGTTCGCTATGGGGCTCATGTACGTGGCAGACCTGCTCACGCAGGGGAAGCTGTGGGGACTGTTCGCGTTCTCGCGGTCTGCCATACTCACCGGGCAGGTGTGGCGCGTGCTCACGTTCACCATACTGCCCATAAACACCAGCCCCATATGGACGATCATAGCGCTTCTGCTCTACTTCCAGATCGGGCGGGAGCTGGAGTCCTCATGGGGCGCCCATGAGGTCACCTGCTATCTGCTGCTGTCCTGGGCGCTGACCGTGGTCACGGGCTTCATATTCGGGTACGTGGGCAACTACAATATCTACCTGGGACTGTTCCTGGCCTACGGCAAGGTGCTTCCCCATATGCAGATGAGGCTGTTCTTCATGATACCCGTGGAGGCATGGATCCTTGCACTGGTAGATGCCGTGCTCATGGCGCTGTCGCTGATAATGTACGGCGAGGTCTCCGCTATCCCAGCGTTCATCACCTTCGCGATCTTCTTCGGCGGAGAGTATATCACCATGATAAAGTCCCGCAAGCGTATGCATGACTTCAAGGAAGCATTCAAGCACCGCAACGACGATAAATGACCCGTTATGGAGGTACATATGAAGAAGCTCGTAGCGTACTTTTCGGCCAGCGGCATCACCGCAGGACTGGCAAAGAGGCTGGCGGATATGGCGGGTGCAGACCTTCATGAGATACGCCCCGCAGAGCCATATACCATCGCCGACCTCAACTGGACGAACAAGCAGTCCCGTTCCAGCGTGGAGATGAGAGATCCCTCCTCCCGTCCCGCCATCGCAGATGACGGCATGGATATATCCGCCTACGACATCATATACGTAGGCTTCCCCGTGTGGTGGTATGTAGCCCCCACGATAATAAATACCTTCCTGGAGAGCCGTGACTTCTCGGGCAAGAGGATCATCCTCTTCGGTACATCGGGAGGCAGCGGCTTCGGCAAGACCATAGATGCCCTCAGGGACAGTGCTCCGGGCGCTGTGATAGAGAAGGGCTACATAAACCCCAAGCCCGATGATCTGAAGGAACTGGCAGCCAGGAGTTGAGCGACAGTCGTGTCCGTTCCCACGGCCGTATGGTCGGCCTCATAACCGATATGAAAATGACCGAAACAAAAAAGCCTATCATGAGGGCAGCTCTGCTGACCTCATTGATATTCATAGCTGCAGCGTTATGCATCGCCGTATCCACGGGCGCCATATACTACTTCGAGTACAAGGAGCGCGTGGAGCAGGAGGCCCTGACCTCCAATGCCTACGTCAAGGAGATCGTGGACGAGTACGATCTGCTCCCGTGGCTGATCGGCGAATGGTACTTCGACGACGGACTGGGACAGGCCGTAGATCCCGTTTACGAGGAGAAGTATTCGCTGTTGGACCTGTCGGAGATATCCGAGGCGGAGATCATGTCGTATCCCGAGGAGGACCGCACCGCCATATCCCGCATGTCCTTCGACGAGCTGGTACTGCGTATGCGCGGACTGCTCGGCAGCAGCTCCTTCAAGATGATGTACTACGGCGACGAGGATGCTGTCCCCGCCCGCGAAGACCTGACCGTGATGGTATGCTGTCACTACGGCGCCGACCGAGGCGACCTGAGCGATATGGAATGGTTCGATACCTTCGTGGACTACACCGAGGCCGATCATCCCGTGCTCACGCGGATGTATGAGCATCCTTCGGAGAAGTACGACTATGAGTACTTCGTGTCCTCCACCACGCACCGCAGGTATCTGTACATATATACCCCGATCATACGCGAAGGCAGGATGGTGGCTGTGATCATCGCCTGCAGAGAGTGGGGCGAGGACGAGAAGATAGTGGTCTTCACCTCAATAAAGATGATTGCCATCTCGCTCCTGGTGCTGATGGGCCTGTCGCTGTTCGCGTTTTTGCTCAACAGGCGGTATATACGCGAGCGCACCGCCCGTACCATAGAGACGGAGATACAGCGCTCGGAGATGGAGATAGCCGCGAAGATACAGCTCTCGCAGATGCCCGGTGACTTTACCGAG
>JAFYEQ010000196.1 GCA_017544185.1 Oscillospiraceae bacterium | reverse complement strand
TCGGCGTCATCAACGTGCGCCATATCTACGGCGTCGGAGCCGTGAAGCCCGAGACCGCGGTAGAGCTGATCAAGAGAGGTCACCGTCTGGTAGCCGACGATGCGGTGGAGATCCGCAAGGTATCGAATATATCTCTGGTAGGATCTTCTCCCGAGAACATACGCCACTTCCTGGAGCTGCGCGGCATAGGTATAGTCAATGCCAGAAGGCTCTTCGGCATGGGCTCTGTCAAGGTGACGGAGAAGATAGATATGATCGTGGAGCTGGAGCCCTGGGACACCGAGAAGGTGTACGACCGCATGGGCGTAGACAGTGAATACACATCCATACTGGGCGTGCGCGTCCCCTGCTCTACCATACCCGTAAAGCCCGGCCGTAACCTGGCGGTCATACTCGAGGTAGCGGCTATGAACAACCGTCAGAAGAAAATGGGCTACAACGCCGCACAGGAGCTTCTGGACAATCTGGGACTGGAGACCGAGCACCGCGACGTCATCAAGAAGTGGGACATATATTGATCATTGGGACATGAGAGCGTATACAGGGGCTAGCGACACTTGTCCGACGCTCCGTCCTGTATCGTTTTGTAAACGATTACTGACCATCCGATCTGATATCTGACGGACGTTCGTATCATGACATATATGATGGACCTGTCCCCGCTCTGTATGAGCTCTACGCAAAGGTACATAAATGGAGATACTTAGAAAGATAATGCTCGTGCTCGGCACAGCCGCCTATGCTGTATGCGGACTGTTCCTGAACGGCTTCGGCGGCATCGGTATACTCATCAACGCAGATGAGAAGTATCACCCGATAGGAGTGATGCTGATAGCCTCCGCAGGTGTGTTCCTCGGAGCGCTGGTGTTCGCATACATACGCCGCGCATGGGCGAACATATTGTCGGGAGTACTTGATGCTACAGCGACGGTATTATATATATTGCCGCTGAACGCGCTGAACTCCATCCCCGACAGCACCATACCCAAGGCAAATATAGATCTTCTTACATCAAGGATATACCCCTCGATCGCGGTCACGGTCTTTTTAGCGGCTGCGGTCATAGCTGATGCACTGACATATGACCGCATCACAGCACGCGAGAAGAGACGTGAAGAACGTCTTAGAGAGAAAAACCGCGGTCTTAACGAAGACGAAAAGATCGTGTGAGTACCGGAGTGATCTGATGAGTATAACGATAAAAGATGTTGCCAAGCAGGCTGGAGTATCCGTAGCCACGGTATCCCGCGTGCTCAATGACAGCAGCGCTGTGTCCGAGGAGACAGCGCGGATCGTAAACGATGTCATTGAGCAGATGGGCTATAGCCCCAACCTTCTGGGACGCAATCTGAGACGGCGCGAGACCAAGAGCATACTGATCGTAGTCCCCTCCACCGGATCCTTCTACGGCGGCGTCATCAAGGGCATACAGGACGAGGTAGAGAACGATTACGATGTGCTCATAGCCTGCGGCTACAGCACCAGATCTACCGAGCTGCGTCTTCTGGGGATGCTGGCCAACCATACCGTGGATGCGGCCGTCCTCATGGGCACCCGCGTGGAAGCCAAGACGCTTGACGCGCTGTCTGCGGTGTACCACATAGGGCTGTGCTCCGAGTCGGTGGAGGGCTCCAATACTCTTACGGTGCTCATAGACAACCGTCAGGCGGCCTATGACGTTATAACGCGCTTCATCGCCAACGGCAAGGAGCGTATAGCTCTGGTCACCACTGATGACAATATCATCGCTCCCTCCTCCGACGACCGTCTCAGAGGCTACCTTGAGGCTCTGGCGGACAATGGTATAGAGGTGCGGGAGGAGTACATATTCCGCAAGGACTATGACTTTACCTGCGGCATCGAGGCTGCAAAACGGTTCCTGTCGCTGCCCGAGCCCCCCGAGGCTGTACTGTGCATATCCGACCTGCTGGCAGCAGGCGTGATAAAGGAAGCCCTCCGACAGGGAGTCACCGTGGGCGAGGATCTGGAGGTATGCGGATTTGACAATGTGGAGCTGTGCGAGATGATCACTCCAATGATCACCACGGTAGCGCAGCCAGCATACCAGATAGGACGCACCTGTGCAAGGAGCCTGGTGGAGTCCCTTAGAGCAGGTCACACGCCTCATGGTACTATCATAATGGATCATGAGATCATAGTCCGCGAATCCGCAAAGCTTTAAGGAGGCACGTATGATCTATACTCTCACGGTCAATCCTGCCATAGACTACCATCTGACTGTCAGGGAGGTGATCCCGGGCGGCATGAACAGAGCAGCTGACGATACTGTCAGATGCGGCGGCAAGGGCATAAACGTGTCCGCCGTGCTCACCGCTCTCGGTACCCCTTCCACGGCTCTGGGCTTTGCGGCGGGCTTTACGGGGAAGGAGCTGGAAAGGGCTCTCACCGCTCAGGGCATAAAGACAGATCTGATACACCTTGAGTCGGGCATGACGCGGATATGCATCAAGCTCCATGAGGAGAACGGCAGAGAGACCGAGATAAATCCCGCAGGCCCCGATATTTCCCCTGCTGATATAGAACGTCTGATGGCAAGACTGGACAGTCTTACCGACAAGGATACACTGGTACTGGCGGGCTCCGTACCGAAGACCCTGCCCTCGGACATCTATGTACGCATAGCCGAAAGGCTCTTCGGTAAAAATATCCGTATAGCCGTGGATGCGTCGGGAAGGCTTCTCTCTGAGATGCTCCACTTCCATCCATGGCTGATCAAGCCCAACCATATGGAAGCAGGCGAGGTATGCGGCATGAGGATCGACAGCCATGAGGATGCAGAACGATGCGCACTGCAGCTCCGCGCCATGGGAGCCTTGAACGTTATCATATCCATGGGCGGCAAGGGCTCGGTACTGGCTGCGGAGGACGGAAGCGTGTACCATATCTATGCTCCCTCGGGCAAGGCTGTGAACACCATAGGAG
>JAFYEQ010000195.1 GCA_017544185.1 Oscillospiraceae bacterium | reverse complement strand
GGGCGATGACATCTATATCACCGCCGTCATGATAGATATGGACAGGCTCAAGTACATCAACGACATATACGGCCACGGCGAGGGAGACATCGCCATCTCCGCCATGGGCAAGATCATATACACCAGCTGCGACGACTCCGTGATATGCGGACGCACGGGCGGCGATGAGTTCTACGCCGTCATGTTCGGCAAGGACACGGACTACGCCCAGCGCTTCGTTGACACAGTACGCCAGCGCATAGCCCTGTTCAACGAGACCTCCGGCAAGGGGTACACCCTGTCCGCCAGCTGCGGCATAAGCGGCCGCAAGGCTTCGGAGATACACGACATCGACATGCTCCTGCAGATCGCCGACGAGCGTATGTACGTCGAGAAGCGCAGCAAGCACGTCGAGAGAGACTAAATATGAGTTAGAAGTTAGGAATTAGGAGTTAGGCGTTGGCACGCACATAAATACTGCACACGAGACGCTCCCTTCCCATAAGATCGACCACAGCCGTTGTCACAATGTGGCAACGGCTGTAATGCTGCAATAATGGGCTATGCATAGCTTGATCTCTGATATGGCCATAAAGATCAACGGAGCATCACTGAACGAGAAGACCGATCATCTCAACTCTCGTTGGGTCCTGGGTCCTCACTCCTCACTCCTAACTCCTAACTCGTATAAGGGGTCACTTTCTCGGGGGATCGTCGCTGGTGTGGCTCATCTTGTAGAGCTTCTTGTACTCAGACGGGGTGTACCCGTTGATCAGCTTGAACACACGGTTGAAGGTGGTCAGGCTGGAGAAGCCCGACTGCATAGCTACGTCGGTTATGGACATATCTCCCTCGATCAGCATCATCTCCGCTGCTCTCACGCGGCGGCGGTTGAGGAAGTTTATGAACGTGGTGTTGGAGTATTTCTTGAACAGGCGCGAAAAATGATACGTGCTGTACCCTGCCACGGATGACAGCTCCTCCAGTGTGATATCGTTCATATAGTTCTGGTCGATATAGCGCAGCACCACGCTGAAGGTCTCTGCATAGCGCCCGTCGTCATTGTACTTCACCTGGCTCAGCTGGTACTCCTTGACCTTAGCCAGCAGCGTCAGCACCTTGATGTAGATATATACCTCCGACACCTCGTTGAAGTTCGAGTAGAGCACGTAGATATCCCTCATGATGCTGCCCGCCAGGTCCAAAAATTCCTGGGAACATTCCTTGTTGATGAGCACCGTCTCAGCCATGACTGCGGTCAGGTCGGTGAGAGCGGGGTTGTCGATGAACGCGGCGTTGTCTATGAGCATGATGAGCCTGCGCCCTTCCTTAGCTCTGAGGCTGTGGAGCACGCCCGAGGGGATGATCAGGAGATCCCTCTCCGACATGATGTATTCCCTGTTGCCGCATATGGCTTCAAAGCCGTTGGTCAGCGGCATGATGATCTCCATGGCGTTATGCCAGTGGGGCGGGTACTCCTCGCACTCCATGTTGTCATACAGGAGCACGCTCCTGTCCTTGACGTAGTCAACGGTCTCATAGTCACCGTTAAGATGAACGATCATATACTTCTCCTCCGTCAGCGAACTTTTCCTTCTCCAAACGTATTCTCCATCACTTCTATTTTTCACTTCTATATGTTCTCCTACATTATATCACCTTATCCGCTTTTTTTCAAGAGTTTTTTGATGAAAAAAAAGCAAGTATTGATGAAAAAAAGCAAGTATTGATCCATACAAAACAATAAATGATTAGTGAAAAAATCGCCGATGTTGTACAATATACACAAATGGGGGTGTATCCTATGAGCGTTAGTATATCTGAACGTGAATATCTCAACTTTGGCAAGTGCATATTCTTAGAGAACGATACTGCCGCTGTCGGCATAACTGTGGACGTAGGTCCCAGGATCATATATTTCTCTCTCAAGGGTCATGAGAACGTGATGTTCCTTGACGAGGCAAGAAGGTTCACCGAGCCTGTGAAGGGCTATGAGGACTGGGTGAACTACGGCGGTCACAGACTGTGGTGCGCTCCCGAGGTGAACCCGGAGACCTATTCTCCCGACAATTCCCCTGTGGAACATACCGCAGACGGCGATACCATCACATTCACGGCTGCTCCCACTCCCTTCGGCAAGCAGTTCTCCCTTACCGTGAGCTTAGATCCCGATAAGCCCGTGGTCAAGGTAGTACACCGTATACGCAACGTATCCGACGCTCCCGCTAAGTACGCTGCATGGGCCATCACAGGTCTTACCGTCGGCGGCGTCCTCAAGGTGCCCATGAGCACCAAGAAGACAGGCTATCTTGGCAACCGTACTTTGGCTCTGTGGGACTATACCGACATAAACGACCCCAGGTTCTCCATGACCAACGCCGAGATAAGGCTGCGTCAGGACATATACAAGCACAATGCTTTCAAGATCGGCATCAACGCCGAGGACGGCTATGCAGCATATGCCGTGAACGGACAGGTGTTCGTCAAGTCCGTTCCCGCTCACGATCTGGAAGCGCGTTATCCCGATTTCGCATGCAACTTCGAGACCTATACCAACTCCTTGTTCCTTGAATGTGAGAACATAGGCGAATACCGCGAGTACGCACCCGGCGAGGAAGCAGTCCTCACCGAGAAGTGGTGCCTGCTCGACGATCCGTCATATGAAGAGCCCGAGCTCTCCGACATCAAGAAGGAATTGGATAAGACAGGCTTTTTCTCCTGATACTGTGATGCGAGATGACCGCGATGCAGTAGGACTGCCGGGCAGTATACCGCGTCGCGGTCATTTCCTTGACATACGTCCCTATCATACCGCCACGACTGATATGAGGTAGATCATGAAAAAATATCTTGACAAGACCCTGACCCCGCTCGAGAGAGCGACCGCACTCACAGATGAGATGACCACCGAGGAGCAGATCTCCCAGCTGCGCTATGATGCGCCCGCTATAGAGAGACTTGGCATCCCCGAGTACAACTGGTGGAACGAGGGCATACACGGCCTGGCACGAGCCGGCGTGGCTACCATGTTCCCGCAGGCGATAGGTCTTGCTGCCATGTTCGACAGAGATCTGGCATACAGAGCTGCCTCGATCACCTCTACCGAAGCGAGGGCAAAGTACAATGCCTGCTCCCGTCTCGGCGACAGAGACATATACAAGGGGCTCACGCTTTGGGCTCCCAATATCAATATATTCCGCGATCCCCGTTGGGGACGCGGCCATGAGACCTACGTCGAGGATCCCTATCTCACGTCCGAGATAGGCAAGTCCACCGTAAAGGGCCTCC
>JAFYEQ010000194.1 GCA_017544185.1 Oscillospiraceae bacterium | reverse complement strand
TTTACAAGCGACAGCGGATACCGCACCGCTCATATCGCTGAAGACATACCGCATACCCGTTACGATGCATAAGGAGAAATGAAAATGATCAGGAGGACCTTGGCAGGACTGGCTGCCGTCACCATGTGCGCTGCGCTCGCATCCTGCGGCGGCAGCAGCACCGAAGCTCCCACAGAGACCACACAGGCCACCACCACAGGCGTTACCGTGGAGGTCATCACCACCACGCTGCAGGAGGAGGATCAGAAGACCCTCGACGATATGGCCAACGAGATGCTCCCCGACGTGGAGCTGGAGAACAAGACCGTAAAGTGGCTCGCGCACTATGATATCAACCCCAACACCTCTTCGGGCACGTCCGAGTCCATCAACCTCAACCTCTTCCGCACAAAGTACGGCGGAGAGATCCAGTACTACCCCACCACATGGAACAGCAGATACTCCGACCTGTCCACATACGTGCTGGGCGGCGAAGGCATCGACTTCTTCCCCTGTGATACCGCAGCCCTCCCCAAGGGCATCATCAGCGGCATGTTCCAGCCCGTGGACGACTATGTAGATCTGAGCTCCGACCTCTGGAAGGACGTATCCGAGGGCCTGGAGATATACAATTTCAACGGCAAGCACTATGAGCTGGTCAACTCCATATCCGCAGAGCAGATATGCCTCTACAACAAGAAGACCATCGAGGAGCACGGCTTCGACGATCCCTGGGAGCTCTATGAGAAGGGCGAGTGGAACTGGGACACCTTCGAGCAGATGCTCATAGACTTCGTAGACCCCGAGGCCGAGCTCTACGGTCTTGACTACTGGTACAACGAGAAGGCGCTGCTCCTGTCCGCAGGCGTTCCCTCCGTATCCACCGTTGACGGTCATCTGAAGGTGAACCTCAACGACCCCGACATAGAGAAGGCTCTCGACTGGCAGTACGGCCTCAACCAGAAGGGACTGGTCATGGATCTGGCTGCCTTTGACTGGACAGTACATCCCGAGTACCTCAGCGAGGGCAAGGAGCTGTTCCTGCTGGTAGGCTCATGGGATGTCAGCGGCGTGCCCGAGGTATGGCCCTGCAAGGTGGCTCCCGAGGATCTGGGCATAGTACCCGTTCCCTCCCCCGCAGGCTATGACAACTTCCAGTCCGCCACCCTTGACGGCTGGGTGATCTGCAAGGGCGCAGCCAACCCCGAGGGCGTAGCTCTCCTGGCTCAGTGTACCCGCCTTGCCAACACCAACGATGAGGCAAGGGCCATCGCCGACAAGAAGCTGATGGACGAGGCCCAGTGGTCCGAGGAACTGCTGGCGCACAACAACGAATGCAACCGTCTCGCTGCGGAGTTCCCCGTGGTAGACCTTGCAACGGGCATATCCACCGATGTAGCGTCCCTCACCACCGACGGCGGCTCGGAGATCGGTCTCCGTGCGGCGTTCCATGGCACTCCCTGGGCTACTACCAGAGAAGAGATCGCCGAGGTCGTAGAGATGCTCGTAGAGGAAGCCGACGGTCAGCTGTCTGCTATGTCCTGATACTATTTCTTCCTCTATGTATAGACGATCTCTCCGCCTGAAAGCCGTATACGATGGCTTTCAGGCGTATTTCTCGTCTATACATAGGTCAGAAAGTAGTATGATACGATCTGATAATGACGATCCGCACCGCTCATATGAACGGTGCGGATCTTTGTGTACAGACATAAGGGGCGCATCTGCTGCGCCCCGAAAAGATCGATCTGCTGTTCTTAGTCCGAGTTCAGATATCATGTCATACTACATGATCATAGGCTCATCGAGCCATTTCTTTATCGAGGCCGCAAAAGCCCCGATCACGGACGAAATACGGTCATCTGCAGTCCTTGCACTACTCTGTAGTGTTTATCGTTTGCCGTGACCAATGTATCATTATTTTCAACGCAGGTCCCTGCGATCAGTGCGTCTGCCAATTCCATAGAATGGCTCAATGAATATGCTTCAACATATCCGGAGGCATGCATGGATATCTCTTCTGATAATGGTATGATCTCAACGCCCATATCAGCGAGCGCCTTCTTCATTTTCGTGAGCTCCCGCTTTGTCACGCACGCCCTGTACGAGCTCCATATATGTTACGACCGAGATCGAAAATGGCATTGCATCCATAATGAGATCTATCGCACTTTGGTTTCCCCTGAGGAACCAGATCATAACATCCGTATCAATTATCAAAGCGACGTCCCTTTCTCATATCCCGTACCGTTTCCTCTACTGACGATGCGTTTTCATGGCTCTGCCAAAGACCGGCCAGCCCCAGCGCTGCGGTCTTCATTTTTTCGTCGGGCGTATCTCCTGTCGTCATAGCAGATGACATTTGGCCGTTCATCACTTTCAAAAGATCCAGCACTATCTGCTGATCCCTTATAGGCAGCTTTTCCATGATGCTCGCTGCCTCCTGTACCATCGTCATAAGTATCACCTCCGAGCTATCCTCTGATGCCCATTACATCCATAACGGATATCTTCTACATCCACTTACATTATATCATAAAAATATATGATCGTCAATGCATCAGTTTGCTTTCATATCACACGATCCTATATCATGCATAACGGGGCGCATCTGCGCCCCGTTTGGGTCAGTTATTGGTATACGTCATGACGTCACTTGTCACCAGACCGCTTCGGATAGCAATAGCCCTGACGGTCTTGCCCTTGGGTACATTGATGACCTTGGACGTGCTCCATACCATGGTGCCGTTCTTGATCTTAAGGCTCTGTATGCCCTCTTCGATGGCGGGACCGGTGCCGTCGAGAGTGTATACGATGTAGCTGTCCTTTGTCTGAGTGTAGATCTTGAAGTTATTATCGTTCTTCCTGCCGGACTGCACGATCAGAGGCTCGTCTATCTTGACGTTGAGGACTCCCCACTTGCCTACCTTGGACCACTTGCCGTCCCTGTAGGACTTGAAGTACATGGCAGCCTTATTGCCTGTCATGGGCTCATCCAGGAATATCGTCTCCCCTGCCTTCACATGTTTGCACGCGGAGGTGATGTTGGAGGAACCGAACTGATAGTAGATGTCGACGCCCGCTGTCCCGGAGCTGAAGACGACCGTCCTTCCGCCGAAGGCGATGGCGATGCTCGGCTTGGGAGCGACAGGCGTGCCCTGCCCTATAACGACTTCGACTGCATCGGACTCGATATAGTTCTTGTCGGATGCACGGCGAACGAAATATCTTCCCGCTGCGAGACCTGTCAAGGTCGGCTCTGCGGCTGCGGTATAGTTCTCGGCGCCGGGATACAGCACCTCCATGCCCTCCTCGAGACCCGAGATCGTGCCGTCCTTGGCGTCCATGACGGTCTCGTCGGTGGAGGTCACCTTGGGAGCGGTCTGACCGACCTTGGCGATGCTGACGTTGAGGGACTGAGGCTCTGTGCTGTTGTAGTTGTCGTCGCCGACGGACTTGTACCATACGGTATATTTACCTGCGTCGGTGCCTGTGGGGATAGCCGCGCTCCATTCCAGGGCCTCGGCCTGCTGGGTCATATCATTGTCCTTGACCTGCTTGCCCTCGTTGCCGTTCATGAGCGATACTATATCCGTGGGAAGGAGCTTGCCGCCAAGATCATCGGAAACAGCGAGATACATCATAGTGCCGCCGCTGGTGGAACCGGGCGTTATGAGCTCCTGCGCCTCACCGGTGTATGTAAGGCCCGTTATAGCTGTGGGAGCGCCCACGGTGGGATCTGCGGGAGCTATGGATACGGATATGCTCTCAGGTGTGGTGTCGTTGTGGTCGCTGTCGCCCTTCACTGCCCAGTATACGGTGTAGCTGCCTGCATCTGTACCTGTGGGGACAGTGGCCTCAAAGGTCTCGCCGTCGGAGCTGTAGAGTATGGCACCGTCTTCGGTGGAGCCCGGTACGACCAGCGCCTGTGCCTCGCCTGTGTACTCCAGTCCCTCGGCTGCGGTGGGAGCAGTAGCTGCGGCATCAGCCTTGTCAACGGTCACGGTGAGGGCTACGTCCTCCAGTATGTTGAAGTTGTCGGTATCCTCGGGAGTATAGTCTGCGGTGAAGGTGCTGCTCCCTGCGTGACCTACGCTCTGGGTGGAGTCTGTCCATGCCCAGCCTGCGGGGAGTTCCACATCGGCGAGAGTATCACCGTATGTAGCTTTGAGCCCCCGGACCGTCTGAACGGTGGGATCTGCCTTAGCTATCTCATAGTCCACGGATGCGGTCTTGCCCTCGACCGTGATGGATGCGGTATACTTGCCCGCACCTGTGGGAGCCTCGGTAGTCTGCTCATAGTTCGTGTTGTCTCTTCCCACATATGTGATAACGTCTGCAGTCACGGACAGACCGGTAGCTTCGTTGAACCCGTCAAGACCTGTCAGCTCTGCATTGGCAGTCGCGTTCTCGCCGTACTTGGTCAGCCTGGGGCCGGCTATGACGAGCTCGGGATCGGACGTATATCCACATGTGCCCGACGTGCTCGTGCAGTGCGCCGTGATGGTGTCGCCCACCGCGGTATACTGCCAGTCGTGCTGGTGAGCCGCTGTGTAGTATACCTTTGCTCCCCCTGACATATACATCGCCGCGTTCGCTACAGTAAGGCTGTAGAGGCTGCCTGGTACGCCATCGGTGTACTTTGTAGCCCAGCCTTCCTTCCAGACGAGATATATCTCTCCGGACGGGATATCCGTCAGAGCATTCCTCTCGGACTCACTTGAAAGCGCTACGAAGTCGCCTAGCCCGCTCCAGCTCGTCTTGCCGTTCAGATCTGCCATCGTCAGCTGCTTCACATACACATTTTCAGCCGCGCTCACGCTGGCGGAAAGATCCGGCATCAGCCTGATCCCGCCTATCTCAAAAGGGGCTGCTCCCGAGACCATAGCTATGGCGAGCGCCATCGCCGCTATCCGCTTTATGCTGTTCCTTTTCATCCACATCATTCCTTTCCCGGTCATATACTTCCCTGTCATATGCACAAAAGACGTGCTCCGACCGCATGACTGCGGACAGAGAACGTCTTATCCATTACATATAGGGATACTTGCTCTTATATGTCCTATCCATATCGTTATACCATCATAGCTCGTCAAGTCTTTTTACCAAATATCTCTACAAACTCCTGCGGTCCATAACAAGGTATCTTCCTCGAGATCG